>JAYRNE010000155.1:0-3722 GCA_041912355.1 Chlamydiales bacterium | reverse complement strand
GGCTGGATCGACACCTCCTTAAAATGGGCAAAAAAGCTCCTAGAAGAAAAAGCCACGGCACTTACCCTAGAGCTTACCCCGTACGCCTTTATCAATCGCCTTATATGCCATTCACTAAAGCCAAATGCCCCCCACGCAAGTAATGCAGCGAAAAAGTATATAGATACAACACTTCAAAACCTCATTCACATTGTGCTTGAAAAGGCAATAGGTGATAAAAAAGAGAACCCCGAAAAGGCCCTTGCCGACATTTTGGATGGCGTACTTAAACAAGGCTCACAAGCTGTCTCTGAACTTATTGCTCAAGAGGCAACAAGTGATGAAGAGAAGCAAGCCTTCTTGAAAAATGCTTCCCATAGAATCTTAGAAAGCATTATTACAAAAGAGCTTTTTAATGAACTTCTGCCACCATTCTTACGTAATAGCCAGCTGTGGGAAAGCCTTGTAGACTTTCTTGCTCTTCACTTAAAAGGACTTTACGCACAAACTGAAAGGCTTGCTTCAGCTGAAGTTACAGAAGAACTTTCTGTACAACTGCCCCAGCTAAAAGAGCTTGTAGAGACCCTTACAAAAAAAGCCCTTAGCCTCCTTGAGCCATCTGAGGCGGAACAAAGTGCACTCGACCGCGTAAAAAACCACCTCGTACGAAGTGAAGGGGTTCAAAACCTTGCTAAAACAATTTTTCCAAAGATAATCGAAGCCCTTCTTGCCTACCATATTAACCCACAAGATGGCCTATCATCAGAGACAAGGGCCGCAAGGCTCTTCATGAGCTTTGTCACAACAATGCAAAAGGGTTTTAATAAAATTGAAGACTATGAAAAGTCTGCCAATAAAGTAGCCTGGCTTGACATGCATGGCTACACAAAAAAGACATTTCAAGACTATCGCAAACTACATGACATTCCTCACAACAGCAGGCTTGATGTGCGCGACTTTTTGCTCCATGAAACATCAAATCATGTCGTTAGAGCACTTTTACCAAAAGCACTTGTTGAGAAGCTTGTTCCTCAGGAATTTGCCTTCTTAGAAATCGAAGAGCGCCTTGCAAGGCTAACATACGCCTTTATTAAAGATGCCTACGACTACTCTCACTCTATGAAGCAGCTTACCCATGCTGAAAGCAAGTCGCAGACTGAGCTCTTACAAGACGTTCAGGAATTTGCACAAAAGCAGCTTCAAACCTACTTTGAAGGTATGCCTGCCAACGAAAAAAGCTGGCTTGAAGCCGTAACGCACGAAATTTTTACTATCGAATCGGCCGAAGACAAGGGACTCCTCATCCAGTTCACAACGAATATCTACCTAGGAATCATCGGCTTTATCTTTAAAAATGCAAAAAATATCCCAAATAGCGATCCAAGCAAGATACATGGCAACCTTCTTAAACTTATTGCCCCTATTGCAAAAGGTGCCCAAGAAGTATTTCTTATTCTAAATAGCTCAGATCGTGCTGCAAAAAAGCGCGAAAGGCTTGAGATCAGCGATATCGACGTTAAAAACTACCTCAAAGCTATCGGCAAGGCTCCGAATACTAAAGTAGCAACACTTGATATTAACAAACTTGCCTACTGGGTTGCTGGCCGAAAAGCCCTTGACAGACTTTTTACAGACGAACAGTGGGATCAGGCAGTGCCTGAATTTTTACGCGGCGTCTTTACCAAAGATTCAGCTGCCACCTTTGCTGTCTCTGCATATGAGACCTTCCACCAAACCCACGAGGAGCTTACGAAAGAAGAAAAGGTAGGAATTGAACTAGCAAAAAATGAAAAGGGCTTGCCAGAGTTTATAGATAAGTACTTTATCGAAAACCTCTTTGAACTTCTTCAAGAACTTGGATCGTCAGATAAACCCGTACACAAAAGCCTGCCCCTACTTTTTGACTCCTTCCTTAAGGAGTGCTATAGAGATGAATCGACAGAAGTAGGAGAGCTTCGTGATACTATTGTCCGAAGAGTCATCTACGCTCTTGTAGGCAAGGTACTTTCTAACTCAACCCCTGTCCTTGATAACGTTTGTGAGCTTGTTCGCCATTATAACAGCATGGATAATTCAGCCACAGCTACCTTTCTTCTCGAAACATGTGTGCCAGAAGAAGTCAGCAAAACTCCCCTTGCAAAGCTTATAATATCGCAGCTTGCTGAAAAAGAACTCGTCGAAAAAATCGATGAAATACGAGCGTGCCAAGAGCGGATACTTCAAAGTGGAAAAGAGGCTAAAGAGTACTTAGAGAGCCTAGATGGAGTAAAACCCTTTCTTGCTGATATTATCCACGAGCTTGATGACACTCTAGATTCTATCGCGCGCGATAAAGAAAAAATTACCGATAACTTCCCCGATTATATCGACCAGCTGTTAAAGGACGCAATTCTTGATGATGAGCTTAAGCCACTTATCCGTTCATTCTTCCATAACGTTGTCTATATGATACTCCAAGCGGCAGCCACACCAAAACGGGGCCAGACGCCAGAAAGTAGAATTGTAGAGGTACTCGAAGAACTTGTACGGGCATTTGAGAGTGATTCAGGCGTTGCCTTTTTACAAAAACTTATTCCTGATAGCCTCTTAAAAGAGATTCTTCCTGATTTTCTGCACACTATTATCACGCATGAAAAACTTGTGAAGTGGTTCTTTAAGCCCTATATTACCCAGATCGGAGCTACAAGACAAAAGATTGCCGACGAAAATGCAAAACCAGCTAGCCAAAACGTTCAGGATGCCCAGAAGTTTGCTAAAAACTACCTGCTAGACTATACGAAGCCAACAGCAACTCGCGGTGGCCTTCTTAACTATAAGGGCGTAGTACGTGAGCTTGAGCGCAGCGTACTTAGGACCTTGCAAGATGACAACAACCCTACCCTTACCCCTATAATGCAAGAGTATCAGAATGCTATTGTTAGCCAGATTACTCGCTCCTTAGAAGCTCAAGGAAAACTTGATCCGAATTATCTATCAGAAGGATTAGCAGCATCGCTAAGCCAGTTTGATGATAATGCTGAAATTCCCGAGGCGATGCCTGATGAGGCAGCATTTGGAGCAGCTTGCAGCGCACGCGTACTACACATGGCCTTTCCAAACGGCCATAGGGATTTACCTGTACCTGATGTTGCAAAGCCCCTTATATGGTCTAAAATCACAAAAGCTCTTGAAAAACTCTTTACGGAACTTACGACACCAGACATGCGAAAGCTCTGGGTGCTCGATAGGATGATACCGATGACGACAGCAAATCAGGCCCTTATTGGCCAGCGCCTGCAGGTTATTGAAGATTTAAGAACATTAGTGACATCTGGCAACAAGCCACTAGACTTTGACTCAAGATGCGAGGCGATGTTTAGCCTCTATACTCGAGAAGCTGCCATTCGCAAGACTGAAGAGCGAATGCAAACACTAAGCCTTTGGCGACCGCTAAAGTGGCTATGCACAAAAATTGCTACCCTTCTTACCCACCTTGCAGTACGAGTATCGCTTGCAAAGCGCCTGCACGACATGGTAGGTAACCCTAATAACGACCAAAAATTCCGCCGCTTTATTTGGTCATTCCTGCACTTTAATCCCCCAGTTCCGGCAAGGAATGAAAGGGAGCTTAAAGATGACCTAAGAGCGAAAGCTAGAGCGGCCATTAAATCTACCAAGCTCTCACCCGGAGTAATGCGCGGCTTTTTGGCGGGACAATTCACGGACTTTGTCTTTGGAAGAAACTTTATTCAAATCCTAGTTTG
>JAYRNE010000154.1:0-3818 GCA_041912355.1 Chlamydiales bacterium | reverse complement strand
ACCGCTCTTACATTTATGCACGCGCTTTTACGTTATCGAGGTTGTTGTTTACGGCGAAAATGAGAGCGGTGCATGACTGCCCCGCACTCCAGATCTTTCGGCAAATGTTGAGGGTATTGAGGGTGGTGAATGCGCGAATAGGCCCCAGCCTTGCGGCTGGGGGGTCTTGTGAGTGTGATTACTCTAGATCAAGCGTAATGTAGCGAACTACTTGGCCAGATTTTACCTGTAGCAGGATGTGCTCCTGGTTTTGTAGGTCTTTCATGATCTTGAAGAACTCTTCAGAAGAGTTTACTGGCTTTTGGTTGACTGAAAGAATGATCATGCCGCGGCGAAGGCCTGCATCTTGTGCAGCGCTATCGGGCTCTACGTGCTTGATGATCACGCCGTGGTCAGTGCCAATGTTTAGCTGCTGAGCAAGCTCAGGAGTAATATCCTGCAGCAAAAAGCCGATGCGTGTTTGGAGGTCGTTGATAGCCACTTCACTTTCTGGGTGGGTGCCGATAACAACGGTAATATCCATTGGCTTTTTATCGCGAATGATTGAAAGTGTGATTGTTTCATCAGGCTTCATCAGGGCGATAACGCTGCGAAGTGCGCCTACGTTATCTATAGCTTTGCCATTTACTTTAAGAACAACATCGCCAGACTGAAGGCCAGCTTTATCTGCGGGGCTCTCTTTTATAACTTCTGTAATGAGCGCACCTTCACTTCTATCGAGGTTAAAGTGAGAAGCAAGCTTAGAGTCTATTTTCTGTAGAGCTACGCCAAGATAGCCACGTGTCACATGGCCTGAAGTGCGAAGTTGGTCCATAACATGCTTCAGAATGTTGCTTGGAATGGCAAACCCAATGCCCATATAGCCGCCGCTATTTGTAGCAATAGCTGTGTTCATGCCAATAACCTTGCCGTCCATGTCAAGAAGGCAGCCGCCAGAGTTACCTGGGTTGATTGCAGCATCTGTTTGGATGAATGATTCAATTTGTGCAATTTCTAGGTCACTTCGGCCTTTAGCACTTACAACACCCACTGTTACAGAGCCTTGAAGGCGAAGAGGGCTGCCAACAGCCATCACCCATTCACCAATTTCTAAGCCATCAGAGTTATCGAGTGTAAGGAAAGGAAGGTCTGTTGCCTCAATTTTTAGGAGGGCAACGTCGGTGTTAGGGTCTGTTCCAACGATCTTTGCAGGAAATTCACGTCCATCAGTGAAGCTGACTGTAATTTGTTCTGCTTCACGTACAACGTGGTTGTTAGTTAAGATAAAGCCTTCTGCTGCTACAACAAAGCCAGAACCTTGGCCTCTTCGTGGGGTCTTTTGCTCTGGCATAGGAAAGCCAAAGAAGCGTTCGAAAAAGTCATCCGGAAAGGGCTGACCAAAGGGTTGCTGTTCATTCATCTCTTCGCGACTTGATGCGCGCTGAGGATACTGTGTGCGTACAGAGACTACAGCTGGAAGTGCCTTCTTTGCAATCTGCGCAAATTCTTTGGACATTTCCTTTACGAGGCTTGTTTTCGTTCCGTTACTTGTAGTAACAGCGCTTGTAAGTTCGCATGATGATACACATAATGCCATAGTGCAAAATCCAGTAAGAACTAGCTTATGGCCTACTGTACGTAGTGTCGATCGAGTAAAAAACATAGGTTATACCTCCATATAAATAGTTCCCTAATTATACCTGATCCCTAATCAAAGGTTCAATGGGATAAGTAGTATGTTAAAGTATTTTATTTTTTATTGGCTAATCCAGTTATAGCTTCACACATAATAAGAAACCCATTCTCTATCCGGTCCCACCCAAAGTTTTCATTGGGGGCGTGAATTTTGTCGGATGCAAGGCCAAGTCCAAAGAATGTAACCTCAGCCCCTGCAGCTTGAGCAAGTTCGCTTACTATAGGAATTGAGGCGCCTTCGTAGATGTATTCAGCTTTTTTGTGGTATACCTTTTCACATGCTGAAGCAAGTGCCTTTACAAGGCTTGAATTGGGGCTCGAACGAACAGGCTTTCCGAAGCCTTCATGTATCTGGCAGCTTACAGTATAGCCTGGGCTATTTTTTGCTTCTATATAGTTTTTCACGCGCTCTGAAATGGTGTGAGGGTCCTGGTTAGGTACAAGGCGACACGAAAGTTTAGCTTGAGCTTTTGCAGGTATTACGGTTTTTATTCCAGGGCCATTATAGCCGCCTGATATCCCATTGATTTCAAGGTTTGGGCGAAGCCAGGCGCGCTCTAGCGGTGAAAAGCCCTTTTCACCTCCTGTAGGTAAGCAGCCTATTTCAGCTGCAAACTCTTGGGCATTAAAGCTTAAAGATATGTGTTTAAGCTCTTCAGCACTTGGCGTTGCAACCTGCTCATAAAAGCCAGGAATAGCTATGCGGCCATTTGCATCTCTAAGTGAAGCTAAAATTTCAACAAGAGCATGAAGGGGGTTATAGACTATGCCTCCATGCATTCCAGAATGCAGGTCGCTATAGGAGCTTGTAACTTCTACCGTAAAGGAGGTGATTCCCCGTGTGCCAAGGGTAATGGCGGGAGTCTTTGCATCGCGCATGCCTACGTCTACGACAAGAAGATAGTCGGCCTTTAGTTCATTTTTCTTTTCTTCAAGGAGGGCAGGAAGAGATTTACTTCCTGATTCTTCTTCACCTTCTATGATAAGTTTTATGTTCACAGGAAATTTGCCCAAGTGGCTGTAGAGGGCCTTTAGGCAGGCCATCACATAAAAACACTGGCCCTTGTTATCTTGTGCGCCCCGTGCTACGATGCTATTGCCTTTACGTGTCGGTGTAAAGGGCTTTGATTCCCAAAGATCTATTGGGTCAACAGGCTGCACGTCATAGTGGTTGTATAGGAGAAGCGTGGGGGCAGAAGGTCCTGCTGAAAGGTTTTCAGCAAAGATAACAGGTGCTTGCTCTTTATTCCAGCACGTTACCTTGAAGCCAGAACTTTTTAGGTAATTTTCTACCCACTCTGCGCATGCCTGAAGCTCTGGCAAAAAGGCCTTATCTGCGCTAATAGAGGGGTATCGCAAAAACTCAAAGAACTGCTCCTCGAGAGCTTTTTCTTGGGACTTAAATAAGTTTTTATATACCTCAAGCGACATGATGCAACCTCCAGTTTCTACCTAGGGATCTTCTCACGAACGTGGGATTTTTTCCACTCTTTCTATACCCAAACTTTTTCGATGTGCATCGTTGGCTGAGAATGCTGAGCTAGGTAGACATTTTCTTTTTCTAGAAGCTCTTTTCCCCCGAACGAGACGGCGATGGCGTCTTTATTATTTGGCAGAAGATGCTGCTCTACTGCGCGGACTATGTCGGTGCAGCTTGCCTGCATACAGGCATCTCTAAAGGCTTGACGCATCTCGGGAGTTTTTCCTTCTCTATACCAGCCATAGGCAACTTCGGCGCGTGTTCCTGGAGCAATCGGGCTGTCAAGGCTTTGTACCATCTCGCGCTTTGCCTCTTCAAGATCCGCCTCATCAAATTCGTGGTTGCGAATGTCTTGTATCGCTTCGTCAAAGGCTTTTAAAGTAAGTGCAATATTTGGGTCGCGGTATGAATAGAAGGCAAAGGAGCCCGACATAATATTTGCAATGCTTCCAGCACCGTAGGCGCCGCCTTGCTCACGAACGCGCCTATGCAGCGTTACATTATCAAAGATAAAGGCAGCAAGCGATAAAGCAGCAGCATGTGGATGGGTGTAGGAGAGCGTTTTCAGGACTTTACTTGTAAAGGCAACTTGCGATGCAATAAGCCTTCCCTGATAGGGCTTTTCACCACCTTTTACAATGGGGTAGTTACCTTTAAAGGGTGT
>JAYRNE010000153.1:0-5940 GCA_041912355.1 Chlamydiales bacterium | reverse complement strand
GTATACGATACGCCGTCGTCTTGATGCCGCAACTGCTACCCTTATTAAATCACTACCCAAGCCCTTTCAAGATGTAATAGAAGTGCTTCTTGCAGCAAATGACGCAGAAAACACAACACTTCGCATTAAAGAAATAGTAACCCAAAATCCCCTACTTGTAAAAACAAGCTGCTCTGAAAGTGCAACGCCGCTAGAAGTAGCACTTGCACTAGACTCTCCCCTTTTAGCTACCACCTTCTTAAAGCTCCTAACAGAAGAAGAGCGCATGCAGGGCATTGAAATACTTCTTACACGCTATCCACAAGCCGCCTCTCAAATACTTGAGCTCTTCTTTAAGGTTGATGAGAGACATTTTTCTCTTGGCAACTTAAGTGGTCTATCAATAAAGCCGCAAGCCACCCCTCCAACAGATCTCCACTTCCTTGAAAGAGAATTTAGAACAGTGCTAGAAGCAACTCCTGATAGACAGTTTACACTTATAGACTCAGGCTTTGGAAGCGACCAAAAAACAATAGATGAAGTCGCTTTCTATATAGGCGCACTTTTTACAAGCATCGACCTTTTAAGACAGGTTTCGCAATCGCCACCTGCAGGAACAGCTGCCCTTAAAGAAGGCTATGAGCTTATAACAACTCATCTATCTCACGTTATACTCCATCTTAAAGAAGCAAAAAAGGTCGACTCTGCGAGCGTATATAGAGAGAAGGTTGTGGATATCTGCTGCTCTTTAGCCTATGCACAAACCCAGTGCTTTACGCAGTATACGGACACTAGCATTAAGCTCTACCAAAAATACTGCCTCGCCATAGAGCCTGAGTGCGACAATGTAATTTATCAAGAGCTTTTAGCTTTAAGAAGCCTTGTCGTAGAAGGCATGTCAGCAGAAAGCTATGTCCATAGAGCACAAGATGTCCACGCTATTCGCCACTTCAAGCGCGTGCTTGGAGAAATGGTGCAGCTCTTTGCCCACGTAGATGGCATAATGGAAGATGACATTACATTAGGCTTTAAAGATCAAAAACGGCCCCCAGATGCCGTTATCATAAGCTCTTTCTTCAAAAAATACTCTCCAAGCGGCATCTGTAGCTACATCAAAGAATCTCTAAGAGATGAGCGTAAACGTAATGTGTTTATAGACTGGGCAAAAGTGCACCTAAAAGATGCCTGCCCCACAAGGCGAGAATTCAAAGCCAAAAAAGCCGAGCTTTTAGCCAAAAAAGAGGAGCTTTTAGCACTACTTCTTAACTCAGAGGTAAAAGAGCCTACCCTCAAAAAATATAAGGCTGAACTTGCAGAGCTTAAAACCAAGCTAGACATCATCCCCGCACCAAAGCAAAGCGACCTCGACGCTCTTAAGGATGACATGCGAGGCGCGCTCTTAAACTGGATCTTCGATGATGCCCTCATTCCCCGTGACTGGCCAATTCTCTTGACCCTCAAAAAGCTGCAAGTGCTGACCTTTAAGGTTTAAAAGGAAGGCTTTGCACTGGTTAAAGTCTTTTGCCCTAATGGTACGTGGTCAATGATTCAACGCAAAGAAACAAAGGAACAAAGAGCACAAAGAGAAGCACGGTAAGCTTCGCCCAGCTAGAAGAAGAGCCTAGGCAAAGCTTACCGTGCTTCTCTTTGCGCTCTTTGTTCCTTTGCGATCTTTGCGTTGAGTCCGGACCACATACTTTCAAGGCTGTTCGACCTTTTCTTGATATAAAATTAATTTTTTGTTATGGGTGAGTTAAGGAGACTCCCTATGACTACAGATCCATTACAGAACGTATATGATGCTTACCCACACCCCTTAGACGCTATATTTCACCCCAAAAATGTGGCTGTAATTGGCGCTAAAGACACTGTGGGCAGCGTTGGAAGAACACTTTTACTTAACCTAAAATCTGGCGACTTTAAAGGCGCCATATACCCCATAAATCCCAAACGCAGCGAAGTCCTAGGGTTAAAGTGCTATCCCACAATTAAAGAGGTCCCAGAACAGGTAGACCTTGCAGTTCTTATAACCCCAGCTCCAACAATACCCGCTCTTGTAAAAGAGTGCGTGCAGGCAGGCGTGAAAGGCCTTATCATTATCTCAGCAGGCTTTAAAGAGCGCGGCGCTGAGGGCGAAAAGCTTGAAAAAGAAGTACTCGACTCCATCAAAGGCACAAATATCCGCATTATAGGTCCAAACTGCCTTGGCATTATGAACCCGGACTCTCACCTAAATGCAAGCTTTGCCAAGGGAATGGCCCTTCCGGGAAACATCGCCTTTATGAGCCAATCTGGAGCTATGTGCACCGCAGTTTTAGACTGGAGCCTAACAGAGCGTGTAGGCTTTAGCGCCTTTATATCTATTGGCTCCATGATTGATGTAGGCTGGGGAGACCTTATACGCTACTTTGGAAGTGACCCCAACACCCAAAGCATACTTATATATATGGAAACTGTGGGTGATGTGAGGGCCTTTTTATCTGCAGCGCGCGAGATTGCCCTAGAAAAGCCCATCATCGTCATTAAGCCGGGAAGATCAGCCGAGGCAGCACAAGCGGCAGCTTCACATACTGGATCACTAACAGGAAGTGACGAAGTCTTCGATGCCGCTCTTGAACGCGTTGGCTGCTTGCGAGTTGATGACATTTCTAAGCTCTTCCACATGGCAGGGGTGCTCGCAAAGCAGCCTCGACCAAAGGGACCTAATCTGCAGATCATCACTAACGCTGGAGGCCCAGCAGTTCTTGCAACGGATGCCGCCATTATAAATGGTGCAAAAATTGCCCCACTTTCCGAAAAATCTATAGAGGCCCTAAATACCTTTCTCCCAAGTGCATGGAGCCATTCTAACCCTATCGATATCTTAGGCGATGCCGATGCTGAACGCTATGCAAAAACTCTTGAAGTTCTTGCCTCTGACCCAGAAGCTGACGGTCTTTTAGTGATTCTCTCACCACAAGACATGACAGATCCTACCGGCACAGCTGAAGCCCTTCGCCACTATGCCACAATCGAAGGAAAGCCAATACTTGCAAGCTGGATGGGCGGAGCCTTTGTTAAAGGCGGCATGGAACTTCTAAATAATGCCCACATACCAACATTCGAATACCCCGACGATGCCGCCTGGAGCTTTGCCACAATGTGCCGTTACCACGAGAGCCTCAAAAACCTCTACGTAACGCCCATGCTGACAAAGGCTGCAACAAGCCCAAACATCGTTGACTCTAAAAACATCATCCAAAAAGCCTTAGATGAGAACCGCACTCTCTTGAATGAGTATGAGTCAAAGCGTCTTCTTGATAACTTCGGCATTCCTGTAGTGAAAACAGAAATCGCCGAAAGCGTAGATGTTGCTGTCTCTTATGCCCAATCGATAGGCTACCCAGTAGTGCTAAAGCTCTTTTCTGAAACTATTACCCATAAAAGCGATATTGGGGGCGTAAAGCTTAACCTGAAGGACGAAGCTGCTGTAAGAAAAAGCTTCGAAGAGATTAAAAATGCTGTTCCTGCCAAGGACTTTCAGGGAGTTACTGTACAGCCTATGGTTCAGGCTAAAGGTTTTGAGCTTATATTAGGCGCCTCTTGTGATCCGCAGTTTGGGCCTGTAATGCTCTTTGGTTCAGGCGGAGTTATGGTGGAGGTGTACAAAGATAGAGCTTTAGGCTTTCCCCCTCTAAACACTACCTTAGCTCGTCATATGATCGAAAAAACAAAGATTTATGAGGCTTTAAAGGGCTTTAGAGGACAAAAAGGAGTGCCTCTTGACAAGCTAGAAGAGCTTCTTGTTGCCTTTTCCCATATGATAACAGCCCTACCCCAAATTAAAGAGTGCGATATAAACCCACTTCTTGCCTCTCATGACACTATGATAGCCCTTGATGCCCGCGTCGTGCTGCACGACAAAGGAAGCGCCCTACCAAAGCTTGCCATACGCCCCTACCCTACAGAGTATATCCAAGAGGTAACGCTAAAAAGTGGTAAAATGGTGCAACTTGCCCCCGTAAGGCTAGAAGATGAGCCATCTGTCGAAGCCTTTCATAAAGACCTTTCTGAGCATAGCGTCCGTCAACGCTACTTTGCCTTTAAAAGCCTAGAGGAGCGAATTGCTCACGAAAGGCTTGTACGCATACTCGCTAATGACTTTGACCACCAAATAGCGCTCATAGCCAAGGAAGTGCCAGAAGGTAAAATCATGGGCTTTGGCAGGCTAACTAAGGTGGGTGACGGTAAGACTGCGGACCTAAAAATGCTAATAGGCGATGCCTACCATGGCCAAGGCCTTGGGACAAGGCTAGTAGAAGAGCTCATAAACATCGCTAAAAAAGAGGGTATCACCACCATTACAGCAACCATTTTATCCGAAAACACAGGAATGCTGCATATCCTCAAAAAGCTGGGATTCTCCCTTAGCCAAGATGGCCCTTACACGAAAGCGCTCCTAGAAAGGACATAAAGGATAGAAATAGCCGCTATTGCTGTCCTTTTTGGCTCTTTTTATAAATTTAATTTTATATTATAATAGAGTAAAGGGACAACGGAGGTCTCCACTATGAATACGGGATCATTATTCTCAGGGCCAGGCTCTAATTCATTTCTTGCTCCAGGGTTGGGCAGTATTTTGCCTCAAGTAAGCACACCTAGCGCAGCACCTTCAAACACAGTCTTTACCCCCTCTCCTCAACAAAGCGGGCCAGTATTTCAAGGCCCTATTGCACAGCTTACGCCAGACAATATTGCTAAGTTTATCAACGATCTTCCTAATATGATTAAAGGCCTACAGCCAAATGACCAAAACGCCTTTATGCAGTTTCTCATGTCATCTGACATACTAAATGCCCTCTTCACAAACCTCACGCAGCCAGAAGCCCAAGATCTGATAAATAAAGTGATAAACACCCTCTTTGAAAGCGGGCTTTTAAACCAAATAGCTCCAGACCAAGCTGTCATGTCCGAACAGACCCAAAGCGCAGTAAAAGATGCATTACAGTCAAAGCTTGTGCAAACAGTGCTCGATACCAATAACCAAGCCGTTGCCCAAAATCAAACAAGCACCACCACACAGACAGCAGGGACAACCCAAACAGCACAAGCAACTCAAGAAGCTGCTCTTCCAGCACAAGCTCAAGGCACTGTAGGGGCATCTCAAAGTACTGACAACATGCTTCAACTTAACATCCCCGTTTCACAACCAGGCACACCAAACCAAATGCCCGAGCAAGTGGCATCACTTATCGCAAATAGCCTTACAAATGCCCTGCAGCTTGTATACACAGGCACACCAGCTGGAACTACTGCGAATCCCGCTGCACCAAACCAAACGCTTGAAACCGCCCAAAACATGCTTACAAACCTTGTGACGAATCTTATTGCCATGCAGATTACAAATACACAAGGGCCAAATGCGCAGATTATGATACCAGCAAAGAGCGATGCTGCAGGCTTTCAGACACAGGTTGACCAGCTAAATCAGCAGCTTACAAAGATCGGTCAGGAATTTGCCAAACTTGGGGAAGTAGCAACAGATCAAAAATGGAATATAGGAACGCTATCTAACTTTCTAACTGTTCCACAGACCCTTCTAGCACTACTAAAGAACATTCAACCTGATGACACCTCCACCTTTTTATTCCTTAAAACCTTTGTGGCAAATAGCCCTGCGGTGCAAACTGCCGTACTACAACGTGCGAATGAAACCTATGTGGAGCACTTTGATTTTCTCAAAACCATTGCCTTTGCATCAGCTACACAGCTGCCCACAGCTATGGTAAAAGAACAAGAGGCGCGTCAGCAGCAGTTTAACCAAATACTTATGCAAGCACCTGCGCTGCTTAACGTATTTAAGTTAAAAGATATGGTGGCAGTTTTTGGCGATGACATAGAGCGTAAGCAAGCAGCCCTACTCTTTAAGTTTAAGCGCATGCTCTTTAGGGCCGCCCACGAAATCACAGTAGTCGCAAAAGG
>JAYRNE010000152.1:0-2685 GCA_041912355.1 Chlamydiales bacterium | reverse complement strand
TGACAACATCATAAGTAATGATTCTCTTGCTTCAGAAACAAGATATTTCGGCATTGGATGGTATGCTGGCAAGCTTATACGAAGGTTATTTGACTATTGGTTTTCATCAGATTCTGAAAGTAGATTGAACGACGACGAAGCTTTTGACAAAGACCCAATTTCAAGCGAGCTAACAACCACACCCTGGACCTGTATAGACAAAGATGGTCTTGCAGCATTTTTAAAGAAGAGAAAATTTACAGTAGGGGACTCTTGCTCGTTCGATGAAATCTCCAAATTTTACAAAAAAGAAGAGCCCCATGAGATTGCCGAGAGACTAGAAAAAAGAGCAGTGATATCGGGCCAATCTATTGGAGGAATGGCAGCTACGATAATTCTTGCACAAGCTGGATATCATGTTGATGCTTATGACATTCGAGAAGAGCCCACAAGAAATATCCAGTGGGCTGCAAGGGAGTCATTGCTAGATGAACTTGCCTCTTTTGATACAAGGCTTGATGATCTCTTCTTAGAAAGGGTAGCAAGGCCTATTCTTAGAGGCTCTATTGACATAAAGAATGGAACGAAGCGCATTAAACAGCATGAAGGCATAAGAGAGGGAGATCCAGCTCTAGTACCGAAAAATGCAAGTCAGATGATGAGCGCTCCTTCTATTCTTACCGTTCAATCAAGAAACTTAGAAGCACTTCTTAAGGAATATATAGACTCTTTGCCAAATGTATGGACGCACACGGGAAAGATAACATTAAAAAAACGCGGGGAAAGCTTTGTCATTGAAAATCAAGAAGCAATTCCTGATCTAATTGTTATTGCAGAAGGAGCCAATAGCGAGACTCGCAAGAGCCTAGGAGTACTACTAGAACCAACAACAGCATCAAGACTGCAAGTAGCAGGAGCTATTGGTATTGATAGCGGTGGTGTTATGATTAAACACTCAAGAATTGAAAATGGCAAAACCATGCTTACTGGGGTTATGGGCCATGCGGGAGCTAATAAGACCTGGATTGTTGCAGATGTCGATCCTGCAACTACCGCAAACCAAAGTAGCATCAACAGCGAATTAAGGCGTCTTGCAGCTAATGCCCTTGAGCTACCCCTAGAACTCGTTGATACCTTAGAAATTTATGGCCCTGCGGATGGACAGCCCCCGAGCACATTTTTATTGCAGCAGGCGATTGCAAAAACAGCTACTTTAGGAAACAATGTCATTTTTGCAGGTGATACCGTCGGACACTGCCACTGGAGCACGGGAGGCGGTGCTCAGATAGCCTTAGTAGCCCATCCAGAACGTCTAAAAACCCTCATTCAGGACATAGATAAAGAAATGCCACTAAAAGAGGCACTTCAAAAGTATTCTGAAGGTGTATTACAAGATACCCTAGAGTGGTGCGCACGGGGAGCTCAAGACTTTCACCCTCAATAGCAAACAAACTTCTTTAGGGGAATCATTACCCTAGTGGCAACTCTTGTTGAAATAGTCATCTGAAGATATAATTTCGGCATCAACTGAGGTATATATGAAGTATCAGGCAATTATTTTTGACTTAGATGGCACTATTTCTGATTCGATGCGGCTTTGGGATAAAGCTACAGATATGTTCTTAGAAAATCATCATATACACCTCTCAAAAGAAGAAAAAGCGATATTAGATAGCGAGCTTTGTGGAGTCAGCCACGACGACTGCACACTCTATATCAAAAATAAATACCACCTATCTGAGCCTCTTAAGCTTCTTTCAGATGAATATGCCCAATATGCCTATCAGCTAATGTGCGAAGAAGTGCGCTTTATTGATGGATTTTTAGCATTTTACTCTCACCTTGATACCCACAAGCTTAAGTATGGCATAGCGACAAATGCTGATACTCTCACACTTTCTGCTATAAAAAAAGCCCTCTCGCTTGAAGATCTATTTGGCGAGCATATTTACAATGTAGATCATGTCAATAAGCAGGGTAAACCCAAGCCTGATGTCTATCTCTATGCTGCCAAGCAGCTTAATATTTCCCCGTACGCTTGTATTGCTATTGAAGACTCGAGCTGCGGAATAAAGGCTGCAAAAGCAGCAGATATGTTTTGTATAGGACTAAACAGCCATGGAAATCCTGACCAACTACATGAAGCCGATAAGGTTATTAATGGCTATCAGGAAATTGATCTTTCACAACTTCTTCAACCTAAAGAGATGGTATAACAAGATGAAAATTTTCTCACTTTTTTTATCCGCACTCGTTCTAACAATAACTTCCACACATGCAAGTGAAGTTCTTCATACAGAAGAGGCTCAGCAGTTTCAGCAGGAGTTTGACGAAACCTATTTTGAAATAAATGAAGGGTTCGAAAAACTACGACATACCCTTTTGCATCTCATGAAAACTACAGGCAAAATTGCCACCTATTGCGAGGCAAAAGAGCATGGCAAAGAGCCCGATACAAGCCAGCTACTAAATGAAGCGATTCCTGACTTACTCATATACACCCTTCAAATGGCGAATCTCTATAACATTGACCTTGGTGAAAAATATGATGGGCGTATTGAGCTTCTCAAAGAGCGTTCTATCCAGCAGAAAAAAAATGCTATAGCAACCCAAATTCAAACAGCCGCTCCGCAATAGAGAAAAGCTCATTTTTATATTTGCAGCTAAATTTATTTTTAACACTTTCAAGATAGTGTTCAACCGTTC
>JAYRNE010000151.1:0-2902 GCA_041912355.1 Chlamydiales bacterium | reverse complement strand
GTTGTTTTTAAACCAGGAGTTTGAGTTGGTTTGGTGATAGAGGGCCCTTTGATCAAAATACGAGAGTGGAACTGCTTGTGGGCTTATTAAGAGCAGGTTTTGCCAAATTTTTCCCGACTTGGATCTTGAAAAGAGCCAGTTTTCGCCTTGCTCACTAAAGCGATAAAAATACCTGTCCTGCTCCTGTACTTTATTTAAAGCAAATTCTAGGGGATATAAAATGCCATCTTCACCATAGCCGGGATCTAGATACCATCTTTTGCCCTCATCCTCAGCGCAAATTATCGCGTGGAGGCTCTCTTCATCAACAGTATCTCCTTTAAATAATTTGGCAGCAAGTAGTGTGGCGTTAAAGCCAAGTTTGCATAGTAGTGCATGAAAGAGCCCGTTAAGCTCATAGCAACCGCCTCCCTGATGCTGCAATACCACCCGCTCAAATAGGCGATCTAAATTAAGATCCACTAAGCAGTCGATAAAGGGGTTTATGTTCTCAAAGGGTACGGACGACACATGCTGATAATGCAGCTTGTGCAGGCATATTTTGCCTGAATAGCCTATGCGTGTTAGGTATTGTTCGATGTTCATAGGTTGGAATTATAGGCGGTTTTTGCAAAAAGTTCATTAGAAGCTTCGCCCCTTTATGTCCTTTTTTTACCTAACTGTTTCGCGAACTTCACCCTCACGTGCCATCAAGCTGCCGTAGCGGTGGTAGTCGTAAGAGATTGAGACTTCGCGGATGTAGCGGATAAGCTCGAGGCGACCGTTTTGGGAGGGGGCTCCGATGTCTAGGCTGCTAAGAGAAGAGGTTATCGCTTCTAGAAAGTCTGGAGAGGGCGCTGATATAGCACGAATATGTGCTTGGGGCGTGTTGTTGATGTAGGCTATAGCATCTACTTCTTGCCCGTAGTGCCAGTTGAATTTTTCAAATAGAGCAGCAAGAGGGCCCTGACGAAAGAGGCGGCGGTGCATCTTAAAGCTTGCCCCGCAAAAGACTTTGCAGCCGGCAATTCTTGCACATGCCAAGAGTAGCATAATGTCTACAATAGGGTCGTGATCGTGTACCAGAATAAAGAGCTTTTCACGGCCACGAAATTCTAAAATGTTATCTTGCCCAACAAGGCGCCTTAAGACCCTTGGCTTTGTAAAGTAGACATCCCACCAGAAGGATATCGAGCGCACAGCTTTTGTGAAGTAGGCTTGCGCCCCATACTTTGCTCCAAGGGTTGTAAGAGCGCTTTCTATGTCCATAAAGTCTTCAGGCATCGCGTGTTGCCCTTGAGCAGGTATTTCATGCATGTTGGCAAGCTCTAAGAGGTAGTTAGGTCCGCCCACCTTCATGCCTATGCCAAAACTTGATGCTTTATAGCCGCCAAAGGGCTGGCGTCCAACAATAGCCCCTGTGATGGGGCGGTTGATGTAGCAGTTGCCAGCAAGAATATGTTTTTTCCAGTATTCTTGCTCTCGTGGGTCGAGGCTGTGAATGCCTGCTGTAAGGCCATAGGCGGTGCTGTTGGCAATTTCTACAGCTTCCGGAATGTCTTTAGCTTTCATAACGGCAAGTACAGGACCAAAGAGCTCAGTAGTATGCATAAAGCTTTCTCGGCGTACGCCTAATTTGATTCCAGGGCTCCATAAATGGGGATTTTTTGGGTCTTGCTTTGGCTGCAAAAGCCAGCTTTCGCCCTCTTCTAGTGTGGTTAGGGCGCGTAGAAGGTGAGATGACGGGGGGCGAATAAGGGGAGTGACAATAGAAGCAAGGTTATAGCTCTCGCCGCACACAAGGCTAGATGCAGCATCTACAAGCTGGCGTCTAAAGCTTTCACTATTATAGACCTCTTCTTCAAGGATAAGCAAGGAAAGCGCGCTACACTTTTGTCCTGCGTAGTTAAAGGCAGAGTGTACAGCATCTTTAACAGCAAGGTCGCGGTCTGATATGCGCGATACTATTAGGCTATTTTTGCCGCCAGTTTCAGCAAAGAGCTTTACGTCTGGTCGCCATTTTATGAAGTTTCTTGCCGTTGAAGTTCCCCCTGTAAGAATAACGATGTCTATTCTGGGGTCTGTCACAAGCATGGTACCGATGGGATCATCCTTACAGGTGATAAACTGCAGCACCTCTTTAGAAATTCCTGCCTGGTAAAAGGCCTGCACAAGGAGCCAGCCACAAAGAATAGCTTCAGGAGCGGGCTTAAAGATAACACTATAGCCTGAAAGGAGGGTTGATGCTAAGGCGGATGTCGGAATAGAAACCGGAAAGTTCCATGGCGTAAGCACAAGGGCGGCTTTTCCAGCTGAAAAGATGCGCTCATTATAGGCGTGAGATTCTGCTTCTTTGATGTAGTACTCAATAAAGTCGATAGCTTCAGAGATTTCAGAATCAGCTTCAAGGATGTTTTTAGCAACTTCTTGCATCATGGCGCCAGTAAGCTTTTTACGCGATGCCCTGAGGTTTGTTGCAACTTTTTTTAAGAGTCTAATTCTCTCTTGTAGCGGCACGTCAGCCCAAAGAGGCCCATGGTTTTTTGCACATTCAAGAGCGACATTTACTTGATACTCTTGTGCTAAGAAGTGTGTATGGATTCGGCATGTAGGCCTCGAGGGGTCGATACCTTGCGCAAGTTCAGAGGAGACGAGATTATGCCCTGCAACAACAAGGCTTATTTCGTGGTAGTTCACGCGCCACTCTTGTAATACCTGTTCTGCATACTGATGGCTTTCGGGGAGGCTAAAGTCGGTGTCAGGTTCATTTGTAAAGGGGCCATTTATTTTGTGTGCTGGATGCACCTTGCGTCGAGAGATAATAGAGACAGAATTGGCATTTTGGCAGGCGTTAATAAAAAGGTCTTTTTGTTCTTGCCATGCTTCACTTTTTGTTGTGAGCCCAAAGAGGTGGGTGAGGAAG
>JAYRNE010000150.1:0-13399 GCA_041912355.1 Chlamydiales bacterium | reverse complement strand
CAAGCCAAGAGCAACCATAGTAGCCACAACAACAAAACGCGTGGAACCCCTTCCTAAATAAAACGAGCTAAGCGTTGTCACTAAAGGATACAAAAAGTTAAGCGCTAATAAAAAGATATAGTAGGGCCAGGCAAGCTCTTTACCTACCGTATCGGCAAAATAATAGCCCCCAAAATAGATACCTACTGGCACTACAACAAGGGATGAAAGAAGCGAAAACCAGATAAACTGCCAGATAATTGGCCCAATCTCATGAAAGAGCTTTCCTCCCTTACACCTTCCCACATGAACCTGAGCCATCATCGCGAGTGCCACTGCCGGCAGGTGAAATATCTGGATAGCATAAAGCGTGCTAATAGATGCCGCCAAAGCCTCCTGAGCATAGCGAGCAAGCATTAGGTTTGTGATAAAAGGAACTAAGGCACTTAAAAGCGATGTAATGAAAATAGGGAAAAAGAGCGAAACGTGTGTAGTTCTTGTAAACCTGATATCGGCACTATAACTTGCGATCACTCTTTAGCTCGATTTTGTATTTCTTGGCGTATTATAGTATCAGGATGGGCTAAATCATGCCACCTTGTTAATCTTTTAAAGCATTTATCACTTTCCTAACAACCGATGCAGCTCGCCTATGAGATAAAAGGGAATGGAAATAAGATCGTACTCCACAGGAGTGCCTTGGGTGTCTTTTAGCTTCACCTTTGAATAACACGGGGGTTTGGAATTTATTTTTACAGCGCGCAACAGGCCTTTTAGACCCATAAAGAGGTGCAGGGATTTTAGCTTGCCTATAGCACCCGTTTTTACTTCGACAGGAATAACTTTTGAGCCATGCTGGAAGACGAAATCTATCTCTGCACTTGAATCTTTTTCTGGATTGAGCCAGTAATAGAGAATGGGTTCCTGATAGAATGGCCCGATCGTTCGCAAAAGCTGGCCTGCAAGTTGCTCTGCAATGCCACCTTTATTTATTAAGTCAAGTTCCTGGATAGATGCAAGCTCTGATAGCGTAAGGCCAAGATCTGAGGATGCAAGCCCAACATCTAGAAGAAATACTTTCATGTACTGACTTAAAAGCTCTGCACCTAGTGGCACGCCATTTGCAGACGAAGCGGTAATTTTATGACAGACTTTTGCCTTACACAGCAGGCCTAGGGCCTCTTTAATGATAGGAATGCGCATTTCAGGATTCACACTGCTGTACACAAACTTCTTGCCAAGAGCGCGCGGCACGTAGTTCATTACCTCCTCCAACCTTTGAGGAGCTATTTTGCTGCCGTATTTTCCGAAATCATCACGATAGGTATGCAGAATATCGTTATGGATTCGGCTTATATCTGAAGTCGATTGATGCTTGCTCCATGAATGAACTGCAGCAGGCATACCACCTACAATGGTATATTCTTTTACATAACCCATCAGCTTGTCATGCGTAATAGGCGTTATTTCATCCTTCCAGGTAAATTCTTTTATTTGCTCAACGAGCTCTCCTTTTTTTTGTGCCAGCAAAAACTCTTCAAATGTAAGCGGCTCAAGGTACATGTAGCTTATGCGCCCTACGGGCATGCTAAACTCATGATCACTCAGCACAAATTCTAAAAGGGACCCTGCTGCAATCACAGGAAGTTCAGGCATATCTTCCGCAAACCAGCGAAGCTTAGCAAATAGTTCGGGAACAGCTTGAATCTCATCAATAAAGAGTATGCAAGAATTGGGGTCGATAGATGTTTCAAGATCAAAGCGCAGCCGCTTTAATATAACTTCAGGTTCATTAGAAGCAAAAGCGGCCGCTAATTTTGGGTGTTTTTCAAGGTTGAGTTCTATCAGTTTTTTGCCGACATCACTTGCAAACGCGCGCACAAGCCAGGTCTTTCCCACCTGTCTTGCACCGCGAATTACAAGCGGTTTGCGATCTGACAATTCAAGCCATTCTTTTAAATATGCTAAAGCGGTTCTTTTCATAGCAAAAAATGCCCTTTTGTCCTCTTTTTATTTAATTTATAGCATAAAAACCTGAGACTGTCAACAAAAAGATGGCCATCTTTTTACCAAATTTCACAAAAAGATGGCCTTGTTTTTTCAGATTTTTGCAAATATATGGGGTTGTTTCAGCAAAAAAAAGTTAATGCACCGCCACTTTCAGCGTATTCAACTGCAGTTTTTCGGTTTAACTGCCCTTCTGATAAAAGCTTTTTGCCAGGTTAAAGCGCCCACCTGGGGCCTTATAGTTTGCCTGAAGCTCGCTTTTTACAAGTGAGAGCGAAGGGTGATAAAAGAGCGGAATAATTGGGGCATGCTCTGCCAGTATTTTTTCGGCCTTTAGCAAGGCCTGTGTGCGCTGCAGCGGGTTTACAACCTGCTCCCGAAGCTCAATAGCCTTCTGGTAGCTGGGATCTTCCCAACGGGTAAAGTTAATGCCATTACTTTTATGGGTAAAGACATTCAAGGTATAGCTTGGATCTTCAATAAGCGTATGCCAGAGAATAAATCCAATATGAAAATCCCCTGAAACCATCTTCTTAAAGTAGGTATGTCGCGGATACGATAGGAGCACACACCTTATGCCAAAACACTCTTCAAGCTGACGCACAAAATGCTCTGCAACATATTCGCGTATCCCCTTTTCCTGCAAAACAACTGTAAGGGGCGGAATATCCTGAACGTTGATCTTCAGCTCTTCAAGCCCCTCTTTCCAGAGGGCTTTTGCCTTCTCTTCATTAAACTCAGGAAAGACCGGCTCATTATTTTCCCCATACTGAGGAAGTAGTGGTGAATAGGCTGGACCTAGCGGCATAAAGGCTTTACTATTAATCTTTGCCCGGTCGATGGCATAGGATATTGCGCGACGAAGCTTTCTATTACGAAATGGAAAGCTCGAGGTATTAAAGATGCAGTAGCTAACGCCGGCATTTCTAAAGGAAAGAACCTTCTCTTCATTGCCATGATGGAAGAAGGGGTACCACTCCCCTAAGGGATTGCCAATCCAGTCTAGCTCCCCCCTACGAAATGCCTGCACGGCTTGTGCTGGATTCATGAGCGTCATCGTAATCTGATCAAGAGCTAAGTAGGCAGCATCCCAGTAAAAGGGGTTTTTTACTAGCTGATAGCCTTGATGGGGCCTATTTATGTTTAAAGAGAAAGGGCCGTTGCAGGGAAATTCCTGCTCAGTGCGATCTGGCCAGTCGGGATTTTTTTGGTCTATAAGCCTATGTATCGGAGAGTAGATGGGAAGAGCCGTAAGCTGCAAGAAATAGGGTATTGGATTTGTAAGCTCTACCTTTAACGTATAGTCATCAATCACATGAACGCCAAGTTCGCTCATAGGTAGCGATCCAGACTTTACCTGGAAGGCATTTTTAATTGAATAAAAGAGGTAGCTAAAGGCAGTTACAAAATTTGGGTGCAAAATGCCCTTCCAGGCATAGGCAAAGTCGTGTGCAGTAACAGGAGAGCCATCATTCCACAATGATGGCCTGAGCTTAAAGGTATACTCCTTTAAGTCTGATGAAATGTCAATAGAGTGGGCAAGAGCATGGGCAACCTGGCCGTGCTGGTCTATTCGTGTAAGCCCTTCAAAAAGAAGTTTTAAGATATCGCAGGAGCGAGTGTCGCCTCCTATACGTGGATCTAGCGATATACTTGAGTACTCCATGCCGATTCTTAAAACCTGGCGCTGTCTGCTCTTTTGATAAAGGCGCTCTAAAGCCGCCTTTAGGCGTGATGTGATGGCTTCAATCGCCTTTGCTTCTGGCTGAAAAAAGACACAAGTAAAAAAGCCCTTGCCGCCATGTTCCACAAAGCTATAGGCAACGTCATTCGAGACAAAAGCAGGCTCTTGAAGCACCTCAGTGACAACCTCTTTAAAACTTCCTTGCCCCCCTACTGCTATAAGGTAGACCTCTTTTTCAGCCGTATGCAGGTCCACGCGATAGCCTGCATGAGGCACCTGTTGGTGACGATACTGCAAAAAGTAGGTAAAGAGGCGGCTTAAGGTCTCTTTAGAAAGAAGCACCTGCTTTTCTACTGGCGTTATGCCATAAAAGAAGGAATCTAGAAGCTCAGGGTCCTGGCTAGAACATTCAGGAAAGCACTCCTTAAAGCTCTGTAAAAGTGCTTGACGCTGTATGATAATGCCACCATTATAGTCTCGAAACTCCCCTATTGCCCGTTGAATAAGGTCTACAACCTTTCTTCTTGCAGCATAAAAGTCTAAAGAGCCATCAGAACGGAGTATAGAATGCTCACGGGCAAATCTCAGACAGAAGATCTGCGCTTCAATTGGGTGATTTGCAATGTGTTTGACAATAGAAACCCGCTCAGAAATAAAGGAGCAATTAAAAAAGCATTTTTTAAGCGAGAAGTTATGAGAGGGCAAGACATAGACAAGAACAACCCTAAAGGTTACCTCTTTTCCCGACTGCTCTTCGAAGGTGATGTAGGCTTGAGATATATCGTGAAGGGTTCTGATTTCCTGGCTTAAGACGAGCATATGTTTATAGTGCTCTTCTTCGTTAAAGCCCATGAAGATAGCGGGCGAAAGCGGCTGTATGCTATTTTTAATTCTTTCGACAATTGCCCGATGAGAGAGTTCCTCGCGTAAAGCGGTTAGAGGAACACCTCCATCGCTTTCAATTTCCAGATAAAAGAGCTTTAGGTTTTTATGAGGTGTCGGATGGCAGTAGGAGCTTCCTTCAACAAAACGAACGAGTGGAAGGTGCTTACGAAGAGCTAAGAAAATGTTTTCTTCATCAAAGACTTCATAGCGGTCAAGAACATTAAAGCCAATAAGCAGGCCCATGACAGGCTTTGATGCTAAGGTCGTTGGAAGCCAGCGTATTTCAAGGTGGCGCTCTTCAGGCAAACAGGTTGCAAGGTGCACAAGTTTTTTTTGCATAAGGTGCAAAAAGAGCACCATGCGAAATAGATGAGAAGCCCTATGCTGCGTGCGGTATTTTTCCGTAGTGACAAGCTGTAAGAGACAGAGGTCCTTAAAGATAGCAACATCTAAAGAGTGGGGAAATCGAACAAGCCATTTCTTAATCTTCTCAAAGGTTTGAGCAAATGTGGGATCGGCACCTGGCAAGCCCACTTGTGAAGCTGCTTGCGATGCCAGATTAAGCGGCAACTCAAGATCCGATTTCAGCCACACCATTATTTCTCTCTCCCTCTTGTTGCTACACAAGTTTGGGGGGTGTTGGCATTTATGTCAAGGAAGCCTCTATCTATTAAATCATGAATTTGTTACACAGGATGTGGCCCGCAGGTAGTAACGTATTTTCGGGAACAAAAACATGAACTTAGGAGAAATATATGAATTATACAAACAGAATCTTAGGATGTTTGTGGGCAGCAATTTTTGCCACGACATCTTTTGCCTGTCCTCTGCAGGCTGGCAACAAAGCTGCTGAAAAGAAAAAGAAATCGCACTCATCAAGTAGCGACTCTTCTAGCGCTTCCTCTAAGAAAAAATACGACTACGTTATCGTGGGTGCTGGTTCTGCTGGCTGCATTCTTGCTCGCAAACTCTCTGACAATCACAAAAAGAGCGTTTTTGTAATTACCGATGGTGTAAACCGAAATGACGACCCAACACTTCTTGCAAGCTTTGGCGATTATCCAGCTATTTATGAAGATTTATGGGTTATCACTAGCGATCCTCAGTATGCAGAGACCTATAACGTGAGAGTGTTTGGCCCCTTCCAAACAACGTTCTATTCAGAAGGTACTGCTTGGGGTGGTAGTGCAAGCCACAACTACTTTGTTGCCTATCGCGGCACACCAGATATCTATGATTCCTGGGCTGCAGCTTCTGGCAACCCTCAGTGGTCCTATAACAACATGCTGCCTCTTATGAAAGCGCTTGAAAACTATATGCCCTGCGGCTCCTTCAACACACTTCAGCGAGGAACAGGCGGTCCAATTAACATCACACAAAACCCTCCTGTGACTAGTGATCCATTGTCTATAGCACTTAATTCAGCGACAACAGTAGGCTTTATTGATGATTATAATGATCCTACAAGCGTCTCTTCAACTGGCCACTTACATGTAGGCTACTCAGGTCTACAGCAGTTTACAAGACTTGGCGACCCATCCTGCTCACCGGGAGTTAATAGAGGTGGCATAAGAAGCTGGTCTGCTAATGAGTTTCTTGATTCATCTGTTGTAACAACTGATGGAAAAGGCCTTAATGGCAGAAAGCTTACTATAGCCTCTAACGCCCATGCAAATAAAGTGCTCTTTAAGGGTACAAAAGCAATAGGCGTACAGTATGCTGTCGAAAAAGATGGCAATCAAGAGGTACATAACGTCTATGGTAAGGAAATTATTCTATGCGCTGGCTCTGTTCAAAGCCCTGCCATCCTAGAACGCTCTGGAATTGGCGATCCTGCCGTGTTAGAACCACTTGGCATCGATGTTTTAGTGGCAAATCCTAACGTAGGTAACAACCTCATTAACCAGTATGGAACTACTGTAGTTGTCGGTATACCACCTGATGCTGTTGCTAACCAGGTATTATGGAATTTAGCGCAAAATCCGCTAAAGCCAACTTTTGACACAGCCTATTTTTATCCAGATGATGATACGCGAAGAGTACAAATTGACCTCTTGCCTGTTCCTACCCAATTCGGAACTATAGGCATCTGCCAAACATTTATACTCGAGCCAGAAAGTGTTGGAAGCACACACATTGTAAGCAGAAACCCTCTTGTTCTGCCTCTTATAGACCTTAACATGTACTCTGATGGAGAATGGACGACAAATGGTACAGATGCTAACAAGA
This sequence comes from Chlamydiales bacterium, assembly GCA_041912355.1. Taxonomy (GTDB): domain Bacteria; phylum Chlamydiota; class Chlamydiia; order Chlamydiales; family FEN-1388; genus SZAS-7. Next base: position 6,615 of record JAYRNE010000150.1, on the reverse strand, counting down.
TTGTAACAGCTGTAAACCTGATTGCATCGGGCGTTGGCAATGCCAATATGTTCCAGCCTCCAGGCTCGCTCTTCCAAAGCCCTCCTGGAATAGTTGCAGCAGACGATAGAGATCTATTTAACTTTTTGACAACTCCAGATGCTCTTCAAATTGAAGATCATATCATTTCAACAACGCGTATGGGCACTTCAATTGCTAATGGCGTTGTAGATGGAGACCTCAATGTCTTTGGCGTAAGCCACCTTAAGGTTGCAGACATTGGCGTATTGCCAAAAGAACCAAACGGCAATACCTGCTACGCAGCCTATATGGTAGGCCTTCGCTGCGCCACCATTTTAGGAGCTAAGGTACCACCTGCCCTCTAAAACAAAAAACCCTGCATGGCTTTTGCCATGCAGGGTTTTTTCTTACACTATCGCTACTTTACAGCTAAAGCCGCTTCTTCAGCCCCTAAGGGTATATGCTCACTAAAATGGAGCATACACATAGAAATATAGCTTTCGTTACCACCCACATGAATTTGGTTGCCATGCTTTATCGGCTTGCCATCAGCATCTATTCGCATGTTCATAGTGGCTTTACGGCCGCAGTGGCAAATGGTTTTTATTTCTACAAGCTCTTCAGCCCAAGCAAGAAGGTACTTGCTGCCTTCAAAGGGCTCTCCTAAAAAGTCTGAGCGTAAGCCATAGGTTAACACAGGAAGGCCAAGCTCTTTTGTAATTTTTACACATGAGGCAACCTGATTTTTCTTCATAAAGTGTGCTTCGTCTACTAACACGCACTTTAGCCGCTCTGTCATGTGATTTTTTGTGTACTCAAAAAAATCAAAATCACCATCAAAGGGAACAGCCTCCTGCTTTAGGCCTATTCGAGAATAGACCATAGCAGCGCCAAAGCGCTTATCGATGCTTGGAGCAAAGAGAATAGTCTCCATCCCTCTTTCTTGGTAGTTATAGCTTGACTGCAGAAGCGTTGTACTCTTTCCTGCATTCATTGCCGAATAGTAAAAATAAAGTTTTGCCATAGATGATCCTACCTTTTTGCTTTTTCAACGATTACAAATGAGAGTAAAATGCTGATCACAAACCCTATCGGGAAGATCATAAAAGACCTCATAAAGTCGCCACTTGAGTAAAACCTTACGCCGTCGACAAGACGTCCATCCCAGCCATAGTCAATAAGTACGCCAGAAATTGGCTGCAAGACAAGCGCCAAGCCCATGATAAGTATACCTGATATACCCATAGAAGTTCCCGTAAGCTCTGGAGGGTTATTTTCTGCAATGAGAGGGTAGCTAAGCACCTGGGTTGATGTCGTTAGCCCTAGAGCAAAAAAGAGGGTGGAAAAGATTATAGGATCAGGCTCTTTTGCAAGTAATATAAGGGAAAAGATAGCTAATGATGAGATAGCCCCAGCTAACATTACGGGCTTTCTCTTTGTCATCTTATCAGAGATAAAGCCAACTAAAGGACAGCCCACAATTGTTCCCATGCAGACCATGCTTGTAACAAAAGAGGCTTCAATAAGCGATAAGCCATGAACCTGCATTAAAAAGAGCGAACCCCACATTGCTCCCAAAAGCATAACAGGCAGGTTCATCATACCGGTGTATACGCCGCAGGCAAGGTTTTGGCCATTCATAAGGGCGCGCTTGATACCAGACATAAAGGGGGTGGTTGCACTTGCCACTTGAACAGGCGCCTTTTTAGCATCGACAACAAAGAGGTAGATTAAAAGAAATATGGCAAGACCAAAGGCTGCATCTATAAGAAGCGCCTCTCGCCAGTTAAATGCTTGAGCAAGAAGGGTGAAAGGTGTTTGGGCTATAACGCCGCCTAAAAGGCCCATTGTGAGCATTATCCCCATAACAAGAGCATGCCAGCGAGCAGGAAACCAGCGCGAGCAGAGCAGCATGCAGCTTAAAAAACAGAAGGCGTTGCCGATGCCAGAGAAAAAGTGGCATACACAGGCTTCAAAAAGTGTTGTAGAATAGGCAAGGCCTACTGTTCCAAGCACACAAAGCATAAGGGCAACAAGTATCACCTTTCGAACGGAAAACCTATCTAAAATCATGCCAGCAGGCAGCAAAAAGAGCACATCTGCGAGGATGTATGTGGAGCCTAATATTCCAAGGTCAGTAGCAACAAACTTAAGATCTGCCATCAGCATAGGCGTTATGGCATTAAGCATATGAAGCTGCATAAGCTCATAGGCAAAAAAGAGCGACGCGCTAAAGCATACAAATATTGCCTGTATGATCTGATTTTGCGTTAACCTAACTGCTAGCATAAATCATTCCTCATTTAGTTATGTGTAATAGTTTCTTTGTGGACATAATTGTCTATCCCTTGCGCTATTGCAAAGGAAAGTTTTCGAATATATTGGGGATCAGAGAGTTTTCGCGCCTCTTGCACATTTGAAAAAAAGCCCCCTTCAACAAGCACTGCAGGCATATGGGTGTTTTCGCGAAGCACATGATAATTTCCTGGATGCACGCCGCGAGAGGCTGCATTTGTTGCCTTACAAAGTGATGAGAGAATTGATTGAGCAAGACTCTTCGAGCGCGTTGCATACTTGTTTTTATCATAGTAAAAGATCTCAATGCCATGCGCCTCTTTATTAGGGGCGTGGTTGTAGTGTATGCTTACAAATAATGAGCCATGATGCTGCTTAGCAAAGGTTACGCGCTCAGCAAGGGCAATGAAGACATCGCGATTTCGCGTCATACGCACCCTATAGCCCCATTGCTCAAGAAGATCGCGCACCTTGCGCGCTGTTTCAAGCGTAAGGGTTTTTTCTTTTGTGTAGGGCTGAATGGCCATCTTTGTGCCAGCATTTTCTCCGCCATGGCCAGGATCAAGCACCACAATAGGAAGCACTTTAGGGCGAATGGCTGCTTTAGAAAAGCGCTCGGGTTTAGGCCTAGAACAGGATGTCGCAAGAAGCAATAAAATCAGAAGGGGCAAAAAGGACAAAGGACCAAAAGGACGAAAGGACCAAAAGGACCAAAAGGACAAAGGACATAAAGGACACCTCTTACGGTTATTGTGTCCTTTTGGTCCTTTGTCCTTTATGTCCTTTTGGTCCTTTTGGTCCTTTTGGTCCTTTCGTCCTTTTGGTCCTTCGTCCTTTCTTGCCATGGCACTATCTCGTGGTGCTGAGGTAGAGCTGGTCGATACACTCTTTTGCAACGAGCCTGTCGTCAAAGTCGATGCTGTGGGAGGCAAAGATCTGCTGGGCTTCGTGGCCTTTGCCAGCAATTAAAATAATGTCGTTTGCCTTGGCAGTATTGATAGCTAAGCTTATCGCCTTTTTGCGGTCTATTTCTACTTGATGAGAGTCTGTTCTTTTAAAACCTTGCAAAATGGCGCTGATGATGGCTCTTGGATCTTCGCTACGTGGGTTATCACTTGTCACAATGGATATATCAGAAAGCTCTTCTGAGACTTGAGCCATGAGGGCCCTCTTATCGCGATCGCGATCACCGCCGCAACCAAAGACTGTGATGATGCGGCCACGAGCAAGCTCTTTTAAGGTTTCTAGCACGTTGCGAAGCGCTTCTGGCTTGTGGGCGTAGTCGACATATATCTGTAGGCCAAGTGGATTTTCAATAGCTTCAAGGCGGCCAGGAGCCGAGCGAAAACTTGCAAGTCGCGTCGCAATTTCATCAAGCCTATATCCCTTGATGATGCCAACACCTATTGCTGACAAGGCATTATAGACATTAAAGCGACCTACAAGGGGCCAGTAAAATGCCATCTCTTGCTGTGCATATTCTATGGTAAAGTGGGTGCCTGTTGGGTCAAAGCGGATGTCTTTTGCCATAAGGTCTGCATGCTCATCGATGCCAAAGGTCATCACTGATGATGCTGTAAGCCCCTTACAACGCATCACCCACGGATCATCGGCATTTAACAGGGCAATAGCTCTACTTTTTAGGCCTAAAAAAAGCTTTGCCTTAGCTTTAAAGTACTCTTCCATCGTGTGGTGATAGTCTAAATGCTCATGGCTAAAGTTTGCAAAGACAGCAACATCATACTCAATTTCAGCAACCCTTCCTTGATCTAAAGCATGTGATGTCACCTCCATCACGCATGCGCGACAGCCACCAGATACCATCTCTCGAAGTAGCTTATGATTTGCGCATACATCAGGCGTTGTGCGACTTGCCATATAGCGACGTGGCCCCACAACATACTCAATAGTACCGATAAGTCCGGTAGGAACAAGGCTTTTATCAAGAAGGTGCTTAATAGCAAAAGTAGTTGTCGTCTTGCCATTTGTGCCTGTTACACCAACCATCCAAAGCTCTTTAGAGGGGTGCTGGTAGTAGCTTGCAGCCACTTTAGCTTCACTTGCTACAACATTTGGGTGAATAAGCTGTGTAACATTTTTAAGTGAGGGATCATAGATATCAGTAAGTATTGCAAGAGCCCCACTTGAAACGGCTTCAGGAATAAATGTAGTGCCATCTACTTGGCGGCCTCTTTTTGCAACAAAGAGACATCCTGGAGATACAAGCTTAGAGTTTGACGTAATGCCAGATATTTCGAGCTCCTTAGAACCCTTAATCTGTATATCGGGAAGATCTTTAAGTAATGCTTTTAGTTTCATGTCTAGCGTTTCCCATTCGATTGTTAAGCAAAAGAGGCTACTCGCTTGAGGGTTGTATGATCAAGCAAAATTTCACATTTCACATCAAAATATGTCATTAGTCCTCGTGTTTTTTACCGTTCCAAGTTTCATATAATTTTTTAAGCGCTTCAGCTTCTTGGAGAGCATCAGCCCGGAGCGGATCGTGGCGAGGATCACGCTTGGGGTAGCCACAGGGATCATCAAGTGGAGTGCCGAGGTATTCGTGCGAGCGGCGGCCAATTTCACGAAATATGGGAGCGGCGCAAGTGCTTGCGCGGTGGTTTAACCCTCGACCTGGTACGTAGCCAACTGCAGGATCATCAAGGCCAACAATAATCACGAAAGCAGGTCTATCTACAGGGCTATAGCCTACAAAGCTTGAAACGTGGCCACTTTCAGTATATTTTCCGCCAATTAGCTTCATGGTAGTGCCGGTCTTTCCCGCTTCTGTATAGCCCCAAATTTCTCCAGCACTTGCGCCCCCTCCAGGCTTTGTCACAAACTTCATAGCGTGTTTTACCTCTTTTGTGATCGACTCTTCAAGTACGCGAGGAAAAGAGGCTATTCTTTCAGGCGTTGTATTGTCGACAATCACCTCTTGACGCCCATCTGCATGCGTTTTTACAATTTTCTTAATGATCGTTGGCGTAATCAGATAACCGCCATTAGCAATGACTGCATGGGCACGAAGTACCTGCAGGCTATTTGCCTGCAAGTTGTACCCCATTGCTAACGAATAGGGAGTAGGTGTTGACCACTCTGGGCGGCCATTAGGATGTTTTTTGTCTGGCGATGGAAGCACACCCGCGCTTTCGCCTGGCAGCTCGATTTTTGTCTTTTTACCAAAGCCAAAGGTGGTATCAAGCTCGTTTCTATACCACTTTTCGCCAAAGTCAGGGCTCTGGACAATACGCTGCACAAGCGTGCCCACATAGATGTTTGAAGACTTTTGTATGCCCATGTACATGTTGAGGTAGTGGTGAAAGTGGGTATCTTTAATCGGCTTTTTGCCACGGCCTGGAAAGTTACCTTTAGAGGTGTCGATCTTTTCTGTGGGAGTAAAGAGAGGCCGCTTATTTTGCTTTTGGAGCTCGTGGTTTGCCTTTAATGCTATTGCAAGGGTAATGGGCTTTATAATAGATCCTGGTTCATTAGCATCTGTTATTGCCTTGATCTTGGCATGTTCTCTTAGCTCTTTACGCGAAAAGTACATGGGATATGAATCTGGGAAGAAAAAGGGATAGCCTGCCATGGCATATATTTCGCCCGTATAGGGGTTCATAACTATTGCCCAGCCCGCTTTTGCCCTTGCAAGCTGAACGCCCTTTTCTAGCTCTTCTTCAGCTATTGCCTGTAGAACTGGATTTATTGTGAGGTAGACATCAGCCCCATCTTGAGGCTCTACCAAAATATCGCGAATTTCAAGACTATGCCTTGGCGATCTCATGAGCCTTCTTTTGCCACTTTTTCCGCTTAAGTAGCGATCGCAAGAATACTCGAGACCACCTGTTGGAAGCCACTTAGAGGTCTTTTCATCCTTCTGCATCTGAACGGTATGTAACACCTGGCCAAGAAGTTTACCAAAAGGGTGTGAACGAAGATGATCTGGCACAAAGTAGACGGCATTAGATGGTATCTTATGGGCTTTAGCGTAAGGGTACCACCACTTTGAAATCTTCTCTCTTTTATCTTCATCCATCCAGGAAACGAGCTTGCGGCTTCTACTTTTTTTAGAAAACTGCTGCATAAAGCGCCTAAGCTCTTGCTCATTAGGGACACTTAGGGCTAAAAGATTTTGCGCGATCTCCTGTTTATCTTCTGGAGGAAGGGCTTCGGGGTCGATGTAGAGGTGATACTTTCTTATATCAACAGCTAACTTCTGAGGTATATCTGGATGGCCTGGCTTTATGCTGGTGTTGGCCCAAAAAGTTCCCCTTTTGGCAGGCTCCTGTATTGTAAAGTAGTGCTGAGCAAGGGCCT
>JAYRNE010000149.1:0-2344 GCA_041912355.1 Chlamydiales bacterium | reverse complement strand
CGAGGAAATACCAGAAGAAAAAAGGCCCCTTTTCGCCCTTTTACAAGCAACAAATGCGACCGCAGAAAAAATTAAGGCACTTCTTGAAAGCGATGAGCCTTATACTAAAAATGCGCTCTTCGAAATAGCCAGCCCGCTTATAGCAACATATCAATCAGAGCTCAACCCCACTGAAATTATTCTAGAACCTGGAAACTCACCCACTGACTCAAGAGAAACCTCATCCACAACCCTCATCCCAGAAAGCTATAAACAGGAGGAACCCCCTTTTGAAATACCCCTCCCCTCACTTTCTCTCATCTTTCCCAATGTCTTTTTAGATGAAAAGGACCCACTTCTCAAACCTAGCCCAAATTCGAACATCGCCCACGGCGCCAAACTTAGGCGATCTGAATGATCAGCGGATTTATCCTATTGACCGCTTAGTAAAGTCCTATTCTTATGGCGGTGCAAAGCAGTTACGCCTCAAGAAAAGCATTGGAACGATTGAGCCTGGAAAAGATGCAAAGTTACAATTGTAGCTATGATGAAATCTCCTTCTCTTTTCCCATCGTTCATATCGTTATATCGTTCTCATCGTTGAAACAGCCGTAAGCTTATAGTAAATCTTAACGATAGAAACGATATAACGATAGGAACGATAACAAAAAAGGCCCTGATCTTGCCTACCTAGTTACAATTTTCCCGGGGATTTAGGTTATAAATGAGCACAGCTTTACTCTATTCAAAATCAAAGAAACTAGGATGGCCTGACCTAGGGTGTTAATTTAAGCACTTTTTCAAAGAGTATGATTTGTGCAAGATTTGCTTGAAAAGGTGCTTAAATCAACATCCTAGGCCGAACCCCAATTTTTTTGCAAAGCTTGCAGCCAATTCTAGGCCGCTAACGTTCTTTTATTCATTTTTCGCCACAAATTATTTACATATTTACTATGCATATAGTAGGGTGAAAAAAGGTTTTAAGGTAAATATAGCATGAATAATCTAGGCGGCATTGGCGGTATAACGCCAACACCCGAACACAAAGTCACACACGTAGAAGCAAAACTTAAAATAGAGCCCTCGCTTTTTACCTATGAGCCCTCTAACGCTACGCTTACAGGACGGCATATAACTCGCACTGAAGAATCCCCCGTTAGCAAAATAGCCGAAAGCCATATTTTTGGCGTAACCGAACTCAAAAAGCGCATAAATGAACTTAGTCTTGACCCGACAAAGGTCACTCAAAAAACGATTACTGAGCTAAAGGCTGCTCTCGCCAATATCCCAAAGTCAGAACAAAGTGAGCTAGCAACGAAAATTCACGAACTTTCAAGCTTCGTTAGCTTTATAGAAGCCATTGATAATGATGTCCTCTCTCCAGAAATAGCTGACCACTATACAAGTATGATGGCATTTCAAGAAGATGTGGACCCAGCTCTTGTTGCTAGCGTTGCCCAAAAAGCTCAAGTCCTTATGAGCCATCTTGCAAGCTATAAAGGTGCCTACAAAAAAGAGGCCGAACAGCATGTTCAAAAACTCATAAGAAATACAACATCGCAAGTAAGCGAATTTGCAAGGCTTACAAAAGTAAGCCTGCAAGATGAGCTTGCGATGATAGATAAATGGACAGCTATCTTCCCAGAAAAGATGCGCGCCATAAGCAACACAATAAACCATAGACTTACTAAAGCAGAGAAAGAGCTAGAAGAGGCAATTAATTCCCTACAACAGCAACCAAAACTGAAAAAAGCCCTCGAAGAAGAACTTCAGGCAGTAAAAGAAATGCGGGCAAAGCTTCCGCCATATGACCTTGATTATGGCATTGAATATACGCTCTCTAATCGCTATCTAGAACAGCTTGAAAATGCCGTGCATGTAATGCGCAATAACCTTTCAGCCTGCACTCAAGATATGGTAGACGAAATAAAATCCGCTCTCAGCATAGTTCCTCAAGAGCTTCAAGGCAATATTCCAGCAACACTCACTAAGCTCGAAGAGTTCTGTGGATTTAGTAAAGAGCTAAACCGCGTGCCAGAAGGCCCTAGTTTAGAAGAGACCCTTACACCGAACTTAGGGCTTCTCGCAGGCCACCTAGAACGGGTCTCACACGTCATAAAAACCGTTACAAACTATATAGGCGCCTATAAAGAAGAAGCCTATAACGAATCACGAAAAGAGCTTCACAATATAACAGAAGATGCCCGCGTATTTTCTGAAGAATCACTTGCAACCCTTTCTGCACAGGTAGACGAGCTTAACCTCTGGCATAATGCCCCTAAAACTTCTCTACAAGCCAATACCGTTCAAGCAAAAGTAAACAGCATGCACGACCTTTTGGAAGATGCCTATAAAAAGCTTGATG
>JAYRNE010000148.1:0-3804 GCA_041912355.1 Chlamydiales bacterium | reverse complement strand
ACTTCCGACTAAGTTTTCAGCTGCACAGTATTTTCCTGAATCGGCTAGTGTGAGTACGCCTCCAGCATTATCGATGGTGCTTTGATAGATGGGGGTACATTGATTTTCGTTCAGCTCGTTTACAATGTTTTCAATCGCCAAAACGATATTGAGTGTTTCTTGGTCAATGGTTAGATCTTGCTGTACAATAGCATTTGTTTGCACATCGAGTTGGTAATTTTGTTTAGTTGTGTTGTCAATTTCTTCTGCGAGTTCAAGCACTTTTTTGCAGCACTTTTTTTCTTTGTTCGAATGGTTGTATTTGGATGATGAGGAGAAATCTGTTCCCTGTTTGCGTTTTGCCGCAGAAAGTGGTTGGTGTAAGCTTGTAAGCATGCTCAATAGAGTAGCCATGCTGATGATCAAATTATTCAATTTCATAAATGGTCCTTTTTTTGAGTGGCTGTATCAGGCCAAAATTTAAACTACTAAAGCACCGTAAATCTTTTTGTCATTTTTTTAAATAGAAGACTTTTTTTGAGGGTGCTTGCTCTCTTGCACAGTATTAGGTGCATCTAGTATTTTTTCACTACACTATGAACTCGCAAAAAGATCGTTCCCAAACATTCTATAATCCTCTTGTTGCTGATGGTAAAAGAACCTTGTGGCAGGTGCTTTTGTGGTTTCTGGGCTACTACAAAGACCCTGTTTCTTGTGCAAAAGTGCCCGAGGAGTTTACTTTTCCTTTTAAGACGGCTGTAAGTAAGGGTGAAGCAATCCTTCGCTGGATTGGCCACTCAACCTTTTTAATAGAGTATCGGGGAAAAACAGTACTTTTAGACCCTGTGTGGGCTAAAAGGGCATCGCCTTTTAGCTGGATAGGCCCTAAGCGCCACCTTATGCCAGCTATCCCACTTGATGAAATTACAAAACTTGACTTTATCGTGATTAGCCATAATCACTACGACCATCTTGATCTTACAGCCTGCAAAACCCTAAGTAAAAGCCATCCTCAGGCTCTTTTTATTGTACCACTTGGGCTGAAGAGCTGGTTTTTACGACAGGGAATTGAGAATGTAGAAGAGTTAGACTGGTGGCAAAAAAAAGAGGCTGCTGGTTGTTGCTTTACAGCTCTTCCAGGCCAGCATTTTTCTGGCAGGGGGGTGTTTGATCGTAACAAAACGCTTTGGTGCGGCTATTCAATAAGGATTTTTGATAAAACGGTTTATTTTGCAGGTGATACTGCGTATAACGAATTCTATTTTCGAGAAATAGGGAGACAGATAGCGCCTATAGATCTGAGTATCCTGCCCATTGGCTGCTACGCGCCTCGCGCTTTTATGAAAGCGGCTCACGTTACTCCCAAAGAGGCTATACAAATTCATATAGAGGTAGGTTCAAAATGTGCTGTTGGCTGTCACTATGGCACCTTTTGCCTATCAGATGAACCGATGAATCGCCCGCCATACGACCTCTATCTTGCACTACAAGAGCTTTCAACCTCTTGCCCCTTTATTCTTCTGCCTCACGGTGGGGTACTCTTCTTTTAAGAGGATCTCTTTTATGAGAGGGAAAGTAAATTTGGCTTCCCTGTATGCTCGCAGATATGTGTAAAGGGTTTTTTAGCCACGATACCGATAAAGAAATTTGCAGATCTCAATTTTGTGGCAATTTTCAACGATAAAAACGATATAACGATACTAACGATAAAAGAGAGATAAGCTTTGCCCAGAAGGCAGGTTATAGGCAAAATCCGGCACCCTTCCGGCTGCATATCTTAACCAGGTAGAAGCTTTCCTCTCTTTTATCGTTAGTATCGTTATATCGTTTTTATCGTTGGAGAGGAGTCCTAGTCATTTCAAATTGAGAATTGTTACTTTTGTAAATTCCAATTTGACATAATCTAGTGTGGTGGTTACACTTCTCCGAAAACGGGAGTTAGAAATATGAAAACAAGATCTATACTACTTGCCTTTATGGTATTCTGTGGAGTCTGTTTTGAAAGTGATTATGCACACCTTTTTGCAAAGCAATCCAAACAATCAAGTAGCAAAAGCAATGCTAAAAAAAATCCACTTGTAGGAACCTGGAATTTTCAGTTCCCAGTTTCTCCCGACTCTGATGTTATTGCGTACGGAAATCTTATTTTTTTTGCAGATGGATCGTTAATGGGTGCCGACAGCACCGGTATTGGAGCATTTTCTGGTCTGCCTTTTAATACTTTCCAGACCCCTCTTACTGGAGGTTGGAAGTGTATTGGTCGCAGAAAGTATAAAATCTTCTTTACTAATGTTGCCATCAATGATGAAACAAGAGAGATCATTGGCCGCTCTCGATTTGACGGAATAGTGACTCTTACTAGCGATAAAAAGCATTTTACGCTCGATTTTACAAGTGGAGTTTTTTATGATAAGGACAATATTTGTCTTACCAATCCTCCACTTTTTGCAATTCCGGCTCTTCAAACTATCGGGTGCAAGGTTTCCTTTTAAGCTGACTGCTAGGTGCTGCAAGTAGCACTTTACTATTTATGAGTCAGAGGTAAAAGGAACGTAAGAGTGGCTTATCAGTTTCCATTTTTTGCCGCATTTATGCCAAATATCGATGCTGGGGCCACTTACTATACCTTCGCCTGTTGCGTAAAAATTATATGAAATCACAAGCGTTTTGCCGAATCTTGAAGTAGTCAGATTGCTTAGGGTAAAAGCGGTAACTGTGAGGTTTGATAGGCCTGTAATTTGGTTTTCGCGAGTATAGATTCCATGTGTATTTAGCCCCTGAAAGTTGCAAGCGATTTTGCTTGAGTAGCTAGCTACATCTTGCTGCATGACGTTTTTCCAGTAGCTATTTACGAGGTGGTATCCAATTGCCTGGGTATCGATTTTTTCACTTTTTACTCTAGCTTGTGCTGCAGCTAAGTAGCCGCAAGAAGAAATGCAAAATAGCAAACAGAAAATGAGGGCTCTTTTAGGTAGTAACGTCATAGAAACTCCTTGTGTTAGGTAATACTTGAAGTCTTAGCATATACAAGTGATTAGAGCAATGTAAAATGAACCTCTTCTACAACTAGATAATGCTATTTTCTGAAAAGGCTCTAGCTGATAAGATAGAGCCAAATTTCATCCCCACACATTCTTTCTATGATTGATCAAGCTATAGAGGCTGCAAGGCTCCATATTCATACATGTGCCATGGCAGTTTATCCTGAAATAATAGACGAAATGACACAAAATGGACCTAGCACGTACGAAAATCGCGTTGATAAAGCAGGCCGAAGGGAGCTTCAAAGGGGCCACTGGATAAAAGTGCGCCTACCTGTTTTTGAAATGATGAAGCCCGAAGAGGTGCGCTACCTTGGCTATTTCCACTACACTATATCACACTTAGATAAAAGTGACCCTTTAGCCTGCCTTGTGGACGAGCTTTCTAAAAGTCATTTTTTGCAAGCTCTTGCCCCTAGCCATGCTGAGGTGCGCTTTGAGCAGGGGTGCGCCTCTCCAGATACCCCTTATTGGCACGTAGACACTATAGATCATACTCCCTATTCTGTGTTTGTCTGCTACAGCAGTAAACCCGGCTGGGCAGCGCGATATATAGAAGATCCTTGGCTAAAAAGCGAATTTATAAAACTAGGGTATTCTGACCACAAAAACGTACATTCTGTCGAGGCCCTTGAAAAGCGTGCTCAAGTATGCGAGCATGGAAGCTATTATGATGGCTCGCTGATGGTTCACCGATCTCCCACTAAAGAAGATGTTACAGTAACAGAAGAGGACTGGCGCCTTCTTGTACGCTTCTGGAAAGAGGTGTAGAGAGTCTTAGAGT
>JAYRNE010000147.1:0-2256 GCA_041912355.1 Chlamydiales bacterium | reverse complement strand
CTTGATGGCTATATCATTCTGTTTGGAATTCTTTATAAGGAAACTCCAGCGGGACTCTTCTGGAAGAAAAAAGACGTTCTTCATAGTGTAGAATTCCACCATGTCGACATATTTATTCTTCCCTTCTTTGATAAGTTCTGCACGACGATGTTCAAAACGATCGCTAGCAAATTTGAGGAAGATCAGCGCCAGAACAACATGTTTGTATTCAGACGATTCAACACTGCCTCGTAACTTGTCGGCGGAATCCCATAGTGTTTCCTCAATGCTTTTCTCATTCTTTTTAATGCTCTGTTTCTTTGCCATAATCTACCTTATCTACTGGGGTATAAATCTTTTGTTGTTTTCATCTTGAATCGTTTCCCGGAAAGTCTTAAATATTTAAAAAAGTGTTCGAAAGTAAATTTCTTTCTTAAAGGTTGTAATTGTCGAATTCCAAAAGTAGCAATTCTAGCTGGTGTCTCGCAAGTTTCGAAGGCTTTGTCTGCCCATTTTCCCAGCGATTAACACTGGTAAAGCTAACTCTGAGCTTTTTGGCAAACTCTTCTTGGCTTAAGTTAAGCCTCTTTCGTATTTCTTTTATTTGTTCTGTCAGACAGTCATTCTTATGGTTCATAGTCACTCCAATTCAGTAGGTTACGTGTCAAGTTGAATAGGATATAGCACTCGCTATATCCAGGCAAGTTTTTCATGTGTTGAATGAGAGAAAATAAATCCAAACTTGTTGATTAATGGCTAATAATAAATTTAACTATATGCCAGTAAGTCGTAAGGTTATTCTTCAATTCACTGAATTAAAAAATCTTCTCTAACAAAGGGTTGTTGTTGGTCGTCTATACAGTGAGAATGCCATGCCTGAAAATACAGAAAAAATACTAGGAAGTAATAAATTTAAAATAGAGCCGGAATCCTAAGGGCAAACTCAAAGAGGCGAGGAATAAATCGACATTAGTTGCTTAAATACTTTCTGAAGGAGCATCGGATAGAAAAGGTGTTCTTGTTTGATCAAAATTGATTAAATTCTTTGTCTGCAACTATTAAGTGAGCTACAATATTTTTGGTCATAATATCACATGTAGGGGATTATAATATGCCTGAAAATACAGGTGAAATACAGGAAAGAGGTAAATTCAAAAAAGGTCAGTCTGGTAACCCCAAGGGAAAGCCAAAAGGTGCTAGAAATAGATCGACATTGGCTGCGGAGGTGCTTCTCGAAGGCTCTTTAGAGGGTATTTGCAGGAAGATTGAAGAGGAAGCTCTTGCCGGGAATATGCTTGCGGCAAAGATGGTGCTGGAAAGGTTCCTGCCTGTGAGGAAAGAAAGGGCGATCAGAATTGATATGCCACAACTTAAAACGTGCGACGATATCTTATCTGCTATTGGCTGCATCATTACAGCTGTTGGTCGTGGGGAAATTTCGCCTGGTGAAGGTGAATCGCTATCCAGAACGCTTGATGTGTTTGCAACAGCCTTGGAGAACCAGCACTTCGAGGCTAGATTGCAAGCTCTAGAAGCCTCAACGAAGCAATATCATGAAGCTATTAAATAAAAAACGCCTTGAAGCCTTAGAAAAAGCTCTGGTGGCACACAAGCGGTTAGCGAGATGTGCAATGATTTGTTATGATCCTTGCGCATTTGCTTCTGATGCAGATTTTTTGACTATTGATGCACGCATAGTATTTGTTTTGCCTGATAACGGTAGAAGATGCAGCGATGGCTCTTGTGTACCAAAAGGGTCGTTCCTTGTGCGATATGGATAAAGGACAATAAGGACATCGGGGACAAAAGTCCCCGCTATCCATTATTGTCCTTATTGTCCCTTTTGTCCGTTACGAATAGATTTAAAGTGTGGATTTACATAATAAATAGCACTTGGTGCTCCTTTTGATTTATCTTTATTTTCGACTTCATGAATGTAGTTATATTCTTTTAATGACTTAAACGCGGGTCGCAGATGTTTTTTACGGTATTTTCGAAATTTTCTAAGGCATTCCCTATGTGTAAACGTTTCGAGTTTAAAATCCTCAATCCATTGCAGGATTTCTTTAGCGACAGGAATGCCATTTTCGTCGTTTGTTAAACTAAAAACTTTTAAGGCGTGTTGGATAAGCGCATGACCGATACGTATAGCATTTGCCATGTCGTGGGCGCTTATTTTTCTTTCCCATGGGCTTTTAAGAGCATATCGATCAATATGAATCACGGCCGCAATACGTGCTATTTGACCACATAATTTACCTGCCCAGTCCGTAATGT
>JAYRNE010000146.1:0-4267 GCA_041912355.1 Chlamydiales bacterium | reverse complement strand
GTGAATCCAGTAACCCTGCTTTTGGCTAGTAGCGACTTTGGTGTAATAGGCCAGAAATTCGCTATCAAGGCATGAGAGGCGTTTTAAGCCCGTTTCGGTCATTACCCATGGGTCTTGCCCGGTGAATTTGCCAATTATGTGATTTGCCGCTTTATCTTCTGATGGAACGATCCGAAACGCCGTTTGCCAATTTTTAAGCAGGTGAAGCTGGCGCTTAATTTCGGGATCGGTGCTTGCTTGGATCTTATTCCATATTGCATCATCAGTTGAAAAGCGAATTTCGTTAAAGGTAATGAGGTCAAGTTTTACCCCTTGCACCAAGGCCTTTGCCATGCAGTTATAGACATACGCATGCCAGCAGGCACCCCAGCGCATTTCAGGCAGGGCTATAGAGGCTTGGGCATATTTTTTGGCTATTGCTACATCATCAAAATACCAGTCGCCATTTTTAAAATGGACATGCTGCAAGATGTTTGTAATATCTTCTCCTGAAAATAGCCCTTCAATATGGGCGCCATTAAGTACATACTCAAGGCGGTCTGCGCAGATATTCGGTTTATCTTGTTCAAGGCAGGGCTGCTTCTTTTTTGCCTCTTCAGTAATAGCGTGAGCAAGGTTGTGTTTTTTTAGTATAGCGATGAGGCCCGATTCTGCCAGATACTCTTCGTGCATGTCATCTTGCATAACTCGTTCTTCACGGATATGGCCATAAAGGTAGTCTCCAACATGGGAAAATGCGGTGTGGCTTACATCGTGTAAGAGGGCAGCTACTTGTTCATCAAGGGGGGCGCCATACTTTTTTACTAAATAAAAAACGCCTAGAGAGTGTTCATAACGGGTATACTCATACTCATCCCGTATAAACCATGTGACGCCATACTGACGAATTTTCTTTAAACGTTCAAATGGTTGAGATCTGATGAGTTCTAAAAGTGCAGGCTCGCATATCGTAGTATTTCCATACATAGTCTCAAGCTCGATATGCTCGCCTTTATCCTGCAGCTTATACCAGCCGTGAAGGGGAGTTATGAGTTCTGCAAGTAGAACGAGGAGGCAATAGACTATTTTCATGGCTTAATAGCGATGAAGATATCTACTTCTTCTGGCTTTCCTTGTGCAACACCTTGTCCATAGAGCTCATAATCACCTGTGTAGGTGCGATTAAGAGGTGTCTGCCAGATCTGTCCCCATGTATTAATGACGCCTTGAGGGTGCTCTCCTTCTACAGGAAATTGGGCATATGTTCCTGCAGGGATAATTCTATGCTCAATTGGCTCAGGAAGGCCCTCTATGGAGCTTACAGGGTATCCAATAAGAAGCGTATAGGGTTTTGTGTAGTCGCCTTCATAGTCACAATAAAGCGCCACTATTTTATCAGAGGTCTTGTTAGGAATAAGCCCAGGTATGTTTTTCACAAAAAATTGCATCCACAGTTGTGGAATATCACGCATGGCATCTTCTGGGGCATTTGATGTTCTGCAGGTGATGCCAGCTACGAGTATTTCTGGCTTTTGAATAGTTTGCATAGGCGCACCTTCTTGAGACATGCACGTGCTGCTGCTAAAGAGCAATGCGGCAATAATTTGGAAAAGGAGTATGTTTTTCATAATGGCTTTAAATCATAGAGTGGGAAGGCAATTTATCACAAGTGAGCAAGTTTTTTATGTGGCATTTTTTTGTTGACTCAATGGGAAAAAGCGCCTATAAACTTCGTTGACCGGTAAAATAGTTTTGAAACAAAAGCCTTCTGAAAATTTAAGGAGAAAAAATATGAAACGTTTAAAAATTGGGAGCACGTTGCTAGCGCTTTTAAGTTGCTTTTCGCTCGTGTCGTCTCATTCACAATCAGCTTTGGAGGCTAAATCATGCCAAAGCTCATCTTCAAGTCATCATAAAGCCAAAGAGTATGACTATATTATAGTTGGTAACGGTACTGCCGGTGCTGTTTTAGCTAGAAAATTGTCCAACAATAAAAAACATAGTGTTTTAGTGCTCGAGGCAGGAAAGAATCTTTCAGACGATCCTATCGTCTTAAATCCTAATCCGTTCAGCGTTATTAATGACTTAAGCTATAACCCAAAATATGCTGTTACCTATCCAGTGCCCCTAGCGACACTGCTTCAGACAACAACCTATTCTGAAGGCAGGATGTGGGGAGGCTGTAGCGCTCACAACTACGTGCAAGCTGTAAGAGGAACCCCTGCTATTTATGATGGTTGGGCAGTAGCTTCTGCTGACAGCCGTTGGACATATAACAACCTTTTACCGCTCATGAAAGAGCTTGAGACATATACTCCTAACGGTACATCGATTGATTATTTTGAACGTGGCACTTCTGGACCATTATATGTATCACAGGCCCCTCCTGTTGACCTAGATCCATTTGTAAATGCGTGTATCGTGGCTACTGGTACATCAATTGTACCGGATTATAATGCCCCTCCATCTGGAAACATTGGCTTTTCAGCTCAGCAGCAGTTTGTAACTCCTCCCTTTGGTTCACCAAGTAGCATAAGAAGCTTTTCGATTAATGCCTATTTACCTCCAAGTGTAGTAACGCATGAGGGCAAGGGACGTCATGGAAGAAAGTTGCTTATAGAATCAAATGCAATAGTATCTAGAGTGCTATTCAGGCGCAATAAAGCTGTTGGAGTAGAGTATGCTCTTTCGCCAGATAGTGGGGAATTTTTAACAGCCTATGCGAAAAAGAAAGTAATTCTCTGTGCGGGAGCTATCCATACTCCAGCTATATTAGAGCGATCAGGGATTGGTGATTCTGATATTTTATCCCCTCTTGGCGTACCTGTTTTGGTTGATAATAAAAACGTTGGAGCGAACCTTATTAACCAATATGGCGCTCAAGCGGTTATTTTGGGTAACGTAACAGTAAGTGCCATGGGCTTTACTGATGCTTCCCCCTATTTTCCAAATGACGGAGAAAGAAGGCTTCAGTTTATTCCTGGAAGAGCAAATGGAGTTATTCCATTAACAATGTTTATGGTTGAGCCAAAAAGTAGAGGATATCTCCATATCGTAAGTCGCAACCCATTTACTGACCCACTGATTAATTTTAATATGTATTCAGATGGTCCTGTAACACAGCCGGGAAGTGATGCAAACTTAGTAGTTTCGGCTCTAAAAATTGCAAAGAGCATTGCAACGCAGTTTGGTTCAGTAGTAGTCTCGCCACCTAATTATTCAAGTGATGCGGCTTTATTGAATTCAGCAAAGAATAACCCTGTTGCTACTGTATCAGCTCATATAACCGGCACAACCCGCATGGGTACATCAATTAATGATGGTGTGGTTGATGGGTCACTTCACGTATTTGGGGTGAAAAATCTGATGATATGTGACTTGGGAGCAATACCAGTTACAGCTGATGGAAATACAGCCTACTCTGTATTTGTTTTAGCGCTTAAAGCAGCTGAAATTCTTGGAGCTAGCTAACTCTCCAATGGGGTGAGCCTATATAGGCTCACCTCTTTTGTTTTTTACAAATAATCCTTCCACTTCTTTACTTCATAATAGGCCACCATGGCTGCTGTTGAAGATGGCAATAGGCCGCATTTTCGGGCTATTGTTCTTATTTTTTCGCCTGCTTCTAAGACTTCTGCAAAAAACTGCTTTATGGCAGGTTCAGTTGTGAGCTCGAGCTCTTGTAGAGT
Organism: Chlamydiales bacterium; assembly: GCA_041912355.1. Classification (GTDB taxonomy): domain Bacteria; phylum Chlamydiota; class Chlamydiia; order Chlamydiales; family FEN-1388; genus SZAS-7. Next base: position 599 of record JAYRNE010000146.1, on the reverse strand, counting down.
TATCAGGCGCGCTTCTTGGTGAAGTTTATTGATTTCAGGCTCTTCTAAGCGGCTAAAGCCTGCATGAGCTCTTAGGGTGTTTTTAATGCGGCCTTCTTCATCTTTCAGGCTCACATCCTTCATGTTGTTTAGGATCGATTCCAAAAATTGCAGACGATCATTTGGGAGTACAGGCTTTTCTAAATGCCTTGCCTCATAATCAAAAAGGCCAAATAGCTTTCTCATTCGCGATTTAAATATTGTGTCGTCTGGCCGTATATCTATAGCGTCCATCAATATTCTCGTTGCAGCTGGAGTGCTGAGAGTTGTTTGACGTTTACATTTTTCTAGGCTTTCGCACTTTCGTAAAAGTGCCTTTAGTTGTTCTAAAAGCCCATCAAAGCCTGCATCTTCAGCGACTTCAAAGAGGTGTTTGAGAATTCTAAAGAGATACTTTCCTGCATCAATTGCTACGAGTGTGGCATTTTTGCCCTCTTTAAATCCCTGATAAATCGCATGTTCTAGCTGAGAGGACTCCTCCCAGGCGGCCATTAAATAGGATAAATTCGTCGGGCGCTCAAATCGGGGTGTAAGCTTTTCGGTAAGGTCTTTATGCAGGT
>JAYRNE010000145.1:0-2406 GCA_041912355.1 Chlamydiales bacterium | reverse complement strand
GCCCAACCCTCCTTATCTTTGGCCAACAATTCGATGGATTTTATACTGAATCCTCACAAGATATGCCGGTCTATCAAAATTATACCCAACAGGTGCGCCGCTTCTATATCAATGACGATGGCACGAATCTATCTATTACCACCCTCCCACCCTTACCTCCATCCCCCGACCCAAATTATCGCCGTCGAGATTTAAACGTGGTGCCTCTAATCAAAAGAGAAAATAATGCCTTAGTAGAAAGCTTTGCTGCCCTTTCAGGTGTATTTACACCCACGACAGGTATATGGACAGTGCCAGTAGAAATCACTGCTAATGGCTTTAGCTCAATGGCCGATCCAGATTTGCCATCAACCTTTAAGCAGGGCATGAATGGCTATGACTGTGCAACCTTTAGCCTCTATTCTGATAAAACAGATGAGATGTATGTCGTTTTATTGGGCGGCATGAGTTATGGCTACTTTGAAAAGGCAGGCCACTTCCTCATTTTTCAAACCGATGACGAAGTCCCCTTTATCAACCAGACAACAACAATAAAGATTGACTGTGAAGGCAATTACTCACAACACCTTATGAAGCATGGCTCCTACCCCTACATAGCGTCTAGTACCGTCAACAAAGGAAATGAGCTCCTCTTTGGCTCTGAATGCGAAGTAATTTTAAACGAGGATATTCATAAGTATCCAAATGAAGTCCTTAAACTTGACTGCATCAATGAGCCAACAGTAATAGGCCACATAGTAGGCGGCATTGCAAGCACCATGCCAAACACAAACACGCAAGCTGACTCATTTCAGTCTAAGTATATCTTCGAGGTTATTATAGAGCCTAAATAAGCTTCGCCCAACAAAAAAGGACCAAAAGGACAACCTCCCTAAACGTTGTCCTTTTTTTGGGCAAAGCTATTTAAGCAGAAAATAGTGCCTATTTGCTATAATCTTCCCTTTCTTGGAGGATTTATGACTGGTTTTCTTGGAGCAATTGTTGGCTATTCTTCTACCCCCGTGCCTACTTCTATAGATGATACGCATGTTCCACCTCATCATGCCCTTCCAGTTAAATTTAATAATTTAATTTTAAACTTTGCAAACACCGTAGGCACCTCATCGCACGCTTTACATGTGCAGGTAAAAGAGGCCTTTAGAAAGGAGATTGCCTCTTACTTCTGGGGACTCTTTTCAATGGAAAGAGATCCCTCCTATTCGAAAAAAGAAAATAAGGATCACGTTCGCGTCTATAGCAAGCTAGATAAATGGCTTATTAAAGGCGCAAGACACGATCTTCAAGTTGGAAGTGACACCCATATCTATCGCGTAAGAAAGGCCCAAAAGATCCAACGCGTTATAAGTAACCATGGACTGCAGGGGCAAGTAGTAGTTCCAAAAAAACACCTTTACTACACAAACAACGAATGGTACGTTGTCGCTCAAAAACTTGACCTTTTAGAAAGTAACAACTGGCTCAACATTCCCGGTAAAGTCGATAGTCGCGTAACAGCACATCAAGCGCAAATTGTGGCAAGAATTGCTATTGAATGCTGCATCACCGACCTTCATGGCGGTAACATCGTCTTAAGTAAAGACAATAAAATTGCCTTTATCGACACAGAGCCACTTGAGCGCCAGCTTATGCAGCCCATTAAAAAAAGCATCTGGACAAAACTCTGGTTAGTAAACAAAAATGATGTAAAGTTCTATCTAGGACTTCAGGGAACCTCAATTTTTAAGCGCTGCCTTGACAATCAACAGGCCATAAGGGCCGTTAAGAAAGTTGAGCTCGAGTATGTAAAAAAATATACACTTACAAATGTCTTAAAAGTAGCAGCCTGCTTTGCGGCCTTCATTCTCGTCTCTTACATACCTATTCCAGCCATTCCAACACTTTTACGTATTGCGCTATCTATTAAAATCAGTAATCTAGCAATCAACACACTTACAGCTTGGCATACAATTCTTAAGTAGTAACCATTTCATTAAGAAAATCGACCCATTCCCCCTCGCGCCTACTCCAGGAGTACATCAGGTCAGCGTACCTCTTTTGATCGACAAGGTGTTGGGGCGTTTTGGGCTCTTTGAGAGCGATAATAGCACGTTCAAGCGCTTCTTGAAAAATTCTCGCGTGTACCGCACGATCTTCATGAAAGGGATACATACGCGTCCAGTTTGCTGCTGTTTCTGGAAGGGCGGCAAAGTTTGGGTGCACGGCTAAGAGACCTCCAGACATTGCCTCCATAAGGACCATGCAAGAAGTTTCTGCCCAAATTGAGGGATAAGCAAGAATATGCGATTTTTTAATATGACCGATTATTTCCTCATAGGTCACGGTGCCTAAGTAATTAATTTTAGGATCTTGTTTACACGTTTCAAAAAGCTGTAAAAAGGGTGCATTGCGCGTTTCATTGCCATAGAG
>JAYRNE010000144.1:0-9360 GCA_041912355.1 Chlamydiales bacterium | reverse complement strand
TGGGCACGTTTGGCTATTGCCCAGCCACTAGCGTAGGCTTCTAGACAGCCCTTTCCCCCACAGGCACATGCTCTACCATTCATCTCGATTATCATATGGCCTACTTCACCAGCTGAATGTGTAGCACCTTGCAGCAATTTGCCCTGACTTATAATGCCCCCACCAATACCTGTGCCGACAAATAGAGATACAATATCGCTATAGCCCTTACCTGCCCCTTCTTGCCACTCGCCAATAGTAGCAACCTGCACATCATTCCCTACGCGTACGGGCACATTAAGTGCCTTTTGGAGCTCATCTTGAATTGATACATTATTCCAATTAAGGTTTGGGGCAAAAAGCACCTTGCCATTTTTAGCGTCAACTTGCCCTGGCAAGCCAATACCAATGGCCTTTGGCGCGTGTCCCTGTTCATCAATAAGCTCTTGAGCATTGTGAACAATCTGCTCAATCACCTTCTGAGGCCCCCCTTTTACATCAGTAGGAACTTGACGAGAGCATATCACCTTTGCCGATGTATCTATGGCGCCAAGGGCAATTTTCGTGCCTCCAAGATCTATGCCTAACGTATACTGCATCCAATGCTCACGAGTAGTTTTAGCTTGTTGTAGCAAATACGGCCGCTTTACTCAAGTAGTTCTAGATATAGAAGCGGCAGCACATCTTGAAGTTCCTTTTCTATAGGGTCAAGCTCTTGCTGAGAGGTTTGGACAAAGTAGGGAATTTTGCAATAAGCCTTCTTGCGGGCGTTAAGAGTGCCCTCTTCATCTAGTGGTGTTAGAGGTAACATCCAGTAGCCACCAAGAAAATTACAGGTGATTGTGCCTTTATCGTAAGACAGAATAACCGCAGCGCGCATCGTTGGCTCAAAGCTCTTATTATCAAAAGAGATGGAATCTGAAGGATAGTACTTTTCCACAAGGAACGTCTCATATGGGTCGCTGCCCCAGTAGCTATAGGAATGATCTGGATCATCACACAGGTTTTGACCGGTAATGATGTAGCGAAGGGTGGCTTCTAGATCATTTTGTGACACAATAATAACCCCGTAGCCTAAAAACGCTCCTCGAGGCTTAATAACGTACGTATCTGCTGGTATATCACTAATAATTTGCTGTGTAAGCGTGCGGGAATAGACTTTTGGATATATCCCCCATTCAGGCTTACTCTTAGCAACAAGAGGGCTCTTGTTGAACAAAAGCCCCATTTTATACTTATCCTTCCAGCAAGCAAAAGTTTGCCTATCAAGAATTAAAATTCCGGGATACTTCTTACAAAACTCCTCATAACCAGGAAATTTTTCTGGATTTATATAGAGTATGCCATAGTAAGAGGCAATGCTTGAGGGGTCTTCTGGGGCAATTTTTGCTCTTTCTGCAAATTCAGGATCTTCAGTCAGTGCCTGAATTGTTTCAAAAACCTTCCAGCTAGAAGACTCTTGAAGCACCTCACGTAAATGGCGAAATGCAATATGCGATCCCACCGCCCATTTTTTTATTGGAACCTCGGCAAAAGCCCTTTCAACCTTAGGGCATATAATGCCATGACCTGAATGCATAAACACATCTGCATGAAAAGTCGACAATATCCCATGCTGCAGCTCACATATTTTCACGCCATGCTCTTTACTATACTTTAGATCAACTACCATGTAAGAGATGCTAGCTTTGTAGTCTGCAACAAGTAGCGCCTCAATAAAGAGTAAGAAAGTGAAGAGGTATTTCAAAGTATTTGGAAATCGCGGATTAAAAGCTGGATGCTCGAGCCATTTACTTGTGGGGTAAAGGCTACTCGGAGCGGAAGAGGTTTTTTGTGAAGAAGAGGTAGACGCGATGCATGGCCTATCGCTAAGCCTTCAAGCATGCGGTCCTCTTGTTCTAGGTACATTTTAAGATGCTGCTTGCCGATGATTTTGGGCTCAGAAATTTGCTGGCAGTCGGCATAGAGCATAGGAGCTGGGTTACCGTGGCCATAGGGCTCTAGGAGTTTTAGCGACTCCATGAGGTCAAAGGTCAAATCATCAAACCTCACAAGGGCATCAAGCTGTAGTTTGGGTGTAATGTGCTGATCGTGCAGTTTTTCGTTAGCAATAGCTACAAAGCGCTCTGTAAACTCCTCGATGCAGCTTTCGCGAATTGTAAGACCAGCTGCAGAGTCGTGGCCGCCAAAGTTTAGGAGTAAATCTGAAAGGTCTTTTAAAACGCCAAGTACAGGAAATTCGGGTATTGAGCGAAGCGAGCCCTTTCCCACCTGGCCATCAAGTGCAATCATCACCGTTGGCCTATTGTACTGCTTTGCAATGCGCATGGCGAGTATTGCGATGATGCCTGGGTGCCACTTGCGCGATGTTAGGACAATAGCGCGATTTGAAAGTATTGCAGGAGTAGTTTCGAGTATCTTTTCCACATCTTTTGTCATCTGGCGCTCGATTTTTTGACGCTCGATGTTATAGAGGTTAAGCTCGATTGCCAGCTTTTCAGCGGCAAGCGCCTGCTTAGCAAGAAGGAGCTTTACACCCTGCTCAGGCTCAGCGATGCGGCCAAGACTATTAAGACGCGGAGCAATTTTGGATGCAATGATGCCAGTTGTACTATCTAAAACGTCTGTTTCGCAGATAGATAAAAGCTTTGCAAGGCCTATGCGCTTTGTCTTTCTAAGCTGCTCAAGGCCATAGGAAACAAGAATACGGTTTTCACCCAAAAGAAGGCCCATATCTGAAACAGTGCCAATGGCAACAAGGTCTAAGTAGCGTTTTAAGTCCACTTTTTTAGGTGGTAATACACCCTCTTCTACTAAATGCTCAGTAAGTGCGCAGGCAAGCTTAAAGGCAACACCAACTCCCGTAAGCTCTCGATTTGGATATTCTGAACTTACAAGCTTAGGGTTCAATGTGGCAACGCAAAGAGGAATTTTATTAGTAGGCTCGTGATGGTCTGTGATAATAACGTCAATTTTATGGCGAACCACTTCTTCAATTTGCTCAGCCGCAGTAATGCCGCAATCTACAGTAATAAGGAGTGTGCAGTGAGTCTTCAGTGCATACTCTAGAGCATCTAGAATCATACTCTGGCGAAGAAGCTGCGCGCGATTAGAGATATAGTGAAAGGCTTTTGCGCCTACAAAAGAGAGAAATTCGGCTAAGAGGGCAGTTCCCGTCATGCCGTCAACGTCATTGTCCCCGTAAACTAAAATATTTTCTTCGTTAAGTATTGCCTGCCTGATGCGAGCAACGGCCTGTGGCATTTCAGCAAAAAGAAAGGGGTCTAAAAGGTCTGGCAGCTTGCCATAGAGGTAAAAGTGGATATCATCAAAGGAGGTAATGCCCCGAGAAACAAGCACCTGAGCAAGTACCGGATGCAGGTGAAATTCCTGCATAATTTTTTCTAATAACGTAGGATCCTTCTTTGGGTATACCCAAAGAAGGTCCTTATTTTTAGAGAGAATGCCTGTTAGAGGGCTTTCATCCATCCTTACGACATACTAGGTTGTAATTTCTTCTTAGTGTCGCGGTTTTCAAGGAACAGAAGGATCGGCGCTGCAATGAAGAGCGACGAGAGTGTTCCTAAGAATACACCAGCTGCCATTACAAAGGAGAAGGCAAATAGTGATTTACCACCTAAGAAGACAAGTGTAAGAAGAACAAGTAGCGTAATGCCAGAGGTCATCAACGTTCTTGATAGCGTTGTATTAAGAGCGTGATTGATGATTTCAGCAAAACTCTTCTTACGCATGAGGCGCATATCTTCACGAACACGGTCAAATACGATGATCGTGTCGTTTAGCGAGTAACCGATGATTGCGACTAATGCGCCAATAACTTCAAGGTCTATCTGCACTGGCAAGCCAATCTTATTGGCAATTGCAACAACAGAGACAGTAAGAACAAGGTCATGAACAAGGCCAAGCACCGCAGCACAGGCAAACTTCCACTCAAAGCGGAAGGCGATATAGACAAGCACTGCTATGAGTGCAAGGCTAAGAGCCCATATAGCATTATTACGCATTGCATCAGAAAACTGGCCACTCATATGGGTCCAGCCATTATTCAGCGTTTGAAGCTGAGAAGGCTTTACCTTAAGACCTGTAGACTCTACAGTCTTTACAAGCCATACGATGCGTGGGTTTTTCTGGTACTCAAAGCTAAATTGCTCTTTATCAGATGCAATTTCTACAGGCATACCATAGAATGGCTTACCCTTTTGCTCAGCACTTACGCCAAGCTGAAGTCTTAAAAGGTTTGGTCTGCCAAGTTCGCGAATCTGAAAGTCTTTAACTGAAAGCCCCTGCTTTAAGAGTGCTTGCGTTACACGCTCGCGATAGTCTACAGCCTTACCAGATGTGGTTTTTGCTTCTTGAAGGTCTACAACAAGTGAATAACCACCTGTAAAGTCCATACCAAAGATAGACTTATACTGAACAGTAACAGTAGCAATACCGATAGCAAGCACAATACCTGTAAGGATGAAGGCTGCCTTCGTATACTTTAGGAAGTTAAAGTTTGTAGCCTTGATCCACTCTGACATCTTGAGTTCAGTATTCTTTGGATTTTGTACCCAGCCAGCAAAGAAGTAGCGCGTCATAAAGAGAACGGTGAACATCGATGAGACGATACCGATTACAAGCGTTACAGCAAAGCCACGTATTGGGCCTGAGTCAAACTGCAAGAGTATTAAGGATGCTATAATTGTTGTTAGGTTAGAGTCCAAAATCGCACTAAAGGCTTTTTTATAGCCAAGATGAATAGCAGAGGCTATTCTTCCAGAAACCTTAAACTCTTCACGAATACGTTCAAAGACTAAGACGTTAGCATCAACTGCCATCGCAACTGTAAGAAGCATACCGGCAATACCTGGGAGAGTAAGTGCCATTTCGATGTTCTGCATTACAGCCCAGATAACGAGCATGTTAAAGAGAACAGCTACGCTAGCAACAACACCTGCAAAGCGGTAGTAGCCAATCATACATGCTGCTACTAAGCAGATTGCAACGATTGAAGCCATAATACCAGCATGACGCTCTTGCTTTCCAAGTTCAGGACTTACGTTCTGTTCGGAAAGAATCTTTGGCGTGAATGAAAGTGACCCTGCTTTTAAGTCAGTAGCAAGCTTGCTCACTTCACGCTGGGTGAAGTTACCACTAATCATTGCATGGTCGCGAAGCGAAGCATTTAACGTTGGAGAGGAAATTACCTGTCCATTAAGAATTACCGCCATGCGCCAGCCGTTACCTGGTGCATAGGCCTCTTTCGGTGTTCCTACAATTGCCTCTTCACTAAACTGTGATGTCCAGTTATAGAAGTCATCGCGTGGGCTATCAGAAACAGCCTTACGACCTGCTGAATAGGACCCCTTAACGCTAAAGAGCAGAACATTACCCTTTGAAGGGTCAAAGTTTGTCTGAACATTCTCAAGGCTTGAACCTTCAAGAGCGTAGTTAGCAAAGACGATCATCAATGGATTGCCTTTAAAGTGCCAGTCGGCAGCTTCATCGCCGCGCTCTCTTGCAATCATAGAAATTGAATCATCAAAGGCAACAGATGGTACAAATTCTGCTGGATTTGCAAGACGAAGACCTGCTTCATAAAGAATTTGGGCACTGTCTTTTATACCAAGGCCTGTGCCAGATGAGCGAGATGCTGCTGTCTGCATTTTGTTGTAGGCAATCTGATTTATCTGATCTGCCTCTTTTTGGTTCGTAACAACAGCTTCATTCCACACTTCTTGTAAAAACTCATTTACCTCTTTTGCAAGGCTTGAGTTCATTGGGCCATAACGCTCATTGACGATATGGAAGTACATAGCTGAAGCTTTGATAAGTTCAGCTGCTGAAAGCCCTTGAGCTCCAGGGAAGTCAATAACAATAGTAGAGTTTTCAATGCGGATTGTACGCTCTGAAACACCCATCTTATTGATACGCTGATAAAGCTCATTCACTGCTTGATGAAGCTCTTGCGGATCTGTTACAGGTTTATTTGTCTGATCAAGAAGGGCAATACGCACGCTCTTACCACCTGAAAGGTCAAGGCCCCAGCGAATAATCTTGCTGTCATCGCCACGGAAGTAGGCACCAAAGGCGCGCTTAAAATTGGCAAAATAGGCATTTTCTATTGGAGGCGGCACAGTGAAACGTGCAGTCTGATCTAGGCTTACTTGAGCTGCCTGATAGGCTTCTTTTGAACGTAGCACATCTTCTTGGATCGCATCGTTAATGCGATTTTCAGCAATGATACGCTGCTCTACATCAGAAAATTCAAGTGTTGCAAACTCGCGGCTTCCAAGTACAGTAAAGTCTTCGCGTGTTGCTTTAAGTAGTGTTGAGTAGTAGTCATCAAGCTCAAAGATAAAGTCGCGGGCAAATTCTGAGTTTGCACCAAGAGCTTGACCTGAATAGCTAATAAATCCACGCTTTTGTAAGAGTGAACTTAAGTTTGCAATATCCTTGCTAAAGAGCTCAGCTTCTGGGCTTCCTTGGAAACGGTTATACTGATCGATAATATTCTGCATACCGCGAAGGATGACATAGATTGAGCTATGGCGAAGTCCAGAAAATGGCGCATCGCGAGTTGGGGCTACTACGAGTAAGCTTAACCGTTTTTGGCTAGCATCGGCTTTTTCGTAAGCTGCTACATCAAATAAAGGAAGTTTATCACGTGTAAGATCATTATGTGTTGGCTTCCATTCGTTTGAAATTTCTGCAAGTGTTTGTGCTGATACTGTCTTTGCAATCTGACGTAAGTCTAGCGCCATCACACTTTGAGCACCCGGAAGTGTATTAAGGTTGATGCGATAGTCAGTAAAGCCTTGAGCAATTGTCTCATCACAATTTTGCTGCACACGTGCAAGTTCATTCATAACAAGGCGGTTTATATCGTCTTGCTGGATCTTCTGAAATTCAGTTTTGCCAGAAGCACTACGAAGGGCTGCAACATCAGGATGAAGGCGTATTGTAATTGTATCACTTGCCCAGTCAAGAACTACGTCCTTAATAAGTGGGTTTCGCTGCGCTAATGTGAGCGTATATACAGCTGAGCTTGAGCTATTTTTTTGCCTTTCATCTTTTAGCCATTCAAGAACTTGTTTTCTTGTAAGTGGCTTCAATGCATTTTTTTGGTTGGCTGTATGGGCCTGAAGAGCACCAATTGCTTTATCAAGAACTGCAATCTGACCCTGTACGGCGTCGTTCTTTGCTAGCTGCTCTTGGTCTATAAGCTCACGCTTTTCTTCTTTTGCTTTTTTCATTTCGCTAAAAGCAAGCTTTTCTCTTTCTAAACTTGTTTTAGTATCTTGCATTTTTGCAATAAGCTTTGTCACAAGCGTTGCACTATCTGGTAGGTCGCTTTGGTAAAAGGCGGTGAAGTAGCGATTTGCAAAGTCAGAGCCTGCAAAGTTTTCTGACACCTTAGCAATTTTTCTAGCCAAAAAGAGAACTGCATCTGAACTATCTTTTTCATCTAATACTGCTAAAGCTTCTTGCGCTTGAGGTGATGTGCCGCCAAGCACTTGGGCGATGCCGCTAAAGCGATCAGAAACTAAATCAAAGTAAAAATTAGATACTTTTCCAGATTCTTGCTTTGGCGCAAACTGGAAGATCTGTTGCGGTTCTTTTTCATTAAAATGAACACCTACATTTCTCAACAGGCGCACACTACTATTTTGGCTTGATTCATCAAGCAGTGATAGCTGTGAAGGCACAAAAGGGATAAGAGCGCCAGCTCGTGGCAAAAATTGGCTAAAAGTCTTTGCTTCATCTTCATTTGCAAACTGAACAGAGATAACTGTAGGGTCATCTTTGTTAAGAGCAACCTGCTTAGAATGCACTCCAAGGAGTTTTGAGTAGGCCTGAATCCATTCAAGGGACTCATTTTCAAGAGAATTGACTCTCTCAGAAATAGAGGTCGCAACCCCCATTGCATACTTTTGATCGATAGGCTGCTTAAGCGGCTTCGAATAAAAAATAACGGTTGGGAGGATATTGTAGAGGGTAAGAACGATTACTGCGATAATAACGAAAAACTGCCAGCGTTTTTGCTTTTCCATAGTGTCCAATACATTTTAGGTTAAATAATCTGTCAAAGGGTAGCACATTGGGAAGGAACTTGTCTACCAAAAAAAAAGGACCAAAAGGACAAAGGACCTAAAGGACACAATAATGATTATTGTTATCCTTTAGGTCCTTTTGGTCCTTTTAGTCCTTTCGGACTTTGGACAAAGAACTTTTATAACAGCTTAAGCCGTAGCAGCAGCTGTAGTTCCAACAGAAGTTTTGTTATCATTCTGTTTTGCGACAGCAGCATCAACCTTCTTAGAAAGGCCTTTTACTGCGTAGAGCCACAACACAGAAACTACTGCGAATACGCAAAAGGCATAAGGAGCAGTTACTGAAACAATGTTAGAACCAGCGCCAGCTACAGTAGCCGCAAGCACCATCTGGAGGTTACTTTGAACAAAAGCACCACCAGCTTTGCCAGCACGGCCGCCGATAACGTCAACTGCAGCCTTACCTTTTGTCTTAAGCTCGTCATCTAAAGGAATGTATGCCATTTCTTTTGTCGAGTCAAAGAGGCTGTACTTGATACCTTTTGACAAGATGATGATACCAGCACCCAAGAAGGTTGCCGCTGCAACTGGTGTTGTAGCCATTGATTGGAGAATAAAGTCTACCCAATCTTTTGCGAAAATGAACGCAAAGAAGATGACGCCACCAACTCCAACCATAAGCGGAGTGATAGATGCTGCTGTAAACCAGCTCACGCGACGAAGAACGTTTGAGCCAATTAACCAGCCGAACAATATAGTAAAGATACCTGTGTAGGTAGAGTAGTTACCCATAAAGGCGTTATAGCCGCCCTTATCGCCAGCAAAGTAAATTCCAAGCTGGTTTTTCCACTGTACTTCAACGAGGTTGATAGTAACGCCGTAAGCCATGATAAGAAGAGCAATTAAGCCAAGCTCAGGTGACTTGAAAATGATCTTAAAGCTTTCCATAAGGGATGGCTTTTCTTTCTTCTTCTTCGGTGTGCCACCTTCTGCTGGATCGTAAAAACGCTTGTCAGTAAGAACGCTTGTATGGAGCCAGCGATAAAGCATCATGGCTGCTATACCAAGCACTACTACTGAACCCATTAGCAAGTATAGAGAAACTTGCCATGCTTCTTCGTGTGTTGGGAAGAATTGCTTAATATCTTCAGAGCAGAAGCGAACCGCTTGGCCTGAAAGAATAAGTGAGAGGTTTCCAATAACAAGGAAGAGACCATAAAAACGCTTTGATTCACGCATGCGAACAACGTGGTTTGCAAACTGCCAGAACATCAAGCCAATCATCGCGCTGCCCCAAATTTCGGAAAGCACATAAAAGAGAGAG
>JAYRNE010000143.1:0-6498 GCA_041912355.1 Chlamydiales bacterium | reverse complement strand
TTGCTTTTAGATTTTATGTTTTTGACGGTGACAACCTTGCCTGAGCGCGCTATTGTCAGCTGCAGCTTCACTTCGCCATATTCTGGCAGCTTTAGGGCAAGCTTTAGGCGCCGGGCAAGCTCGTCGTAGTAGGTTCGTTCAGCAGGCGTAAAGTCTATAGTGCCTTCCGCTTCTATGGCAACTAGTGATTCAGCTGCGAGAGTTGAAATGGCCGATGGTGCTGAAGAGCTGCTTTTAGAAGCACTTTTGGCAATGGCTGATTTTTTTCCTTCGATCGACCCTGCTGAATCAAGAGAAGAAAGGGCCTTATCTAGAATTGCCTGCTGGCGTGCCTGCTCTTTAGCTCGTTCTTTTGCTTCTTGCTCTCTTTGTTCTTTTTCTCTTTTTGCAGCGGCCTCTTTTTCTTTTTGACGCCTATCTGCCTCTTGCTTCTCTTTCTGGGCTTTGTCGTCTTGTTTCTTCTTTACTTCAGCCTTAGGGGCAGGTTTTGGCTTCGGTGGGGCTTTTGCTGCTGGTTTCGGAGTGGGTTTGGGTGGAGCTTTAGCTTTTGGTTTTGGTGCAGGCTTTGTAGCTGGTTTTGGAGCTTGTTTGGCCACGGGTTTTGGAGCGGGTTTGGGAGTGGGTTTGGGAGTTTCTTGTGGTGTTGCGATAGGTGCGGGCGCGGGCTCAGATTTTGCTGGTGTCTTTACTTCAGCTGGAATTTCAACGGGCTTGGGAGATTCAACGTGCGCATCTTCCACCTTTGGCTCTTCTACAATAGGCATCGGGGCTGGTTTGGGAGCCGCTTTTGGTGGCGCCTTTACCCTATCTATTGGTTTTGGAGCTGTAAGGCTTACTGTGTGAACAATCAGCTTTTTGGGAACTTTTTTGGGCTCTTGCTTTAAGCTCGTTATCGTAAGAAGTGAAAGGGCAAGAAGGTGGAGCACTCCCACTACAAAAGGGATTAGCCAGTTAGACTCTAGTTGCAGCTCTAGCGTTGGAATTTGGTACTTTGGCTTTGCCACTACATCAAGGGCCTGCATGACTAAAATTTCCTATGATGGTGAGAGGACAACGTCCACTTCTTTAAATTCGGCTCCCTCCAGCGCATTTTTTACTGCCTGGTAGGTTCCAAAATGGGCTTCTTTGTGGTGAAAGAGCTGTGCTCTTGCTTCTGGAAAGCTACTTTTTGCTCGGCGGAGAAGTCCTGGTAGCTCTGAAAGTGTAACCATCTGGTGGTTCAGCAAAATAGTGTTATCTTGCTGCACATGAATTTGTATTGGGCTCGCATCTTCAAAGCGGACAGGTAGGTGAGAGGGAATCTGATCGCCAGATGCAAGCTCTATGCGGTCCATTTCAAGCAAGGGTGCAATGACGATAAAGGCGATAAGGATAACAAAGACAACGTCCACAAGGGGAGTGATGTTGATAGTCGGCTCTTGGGGAAGTTCTAAAGCCTTTTGAAAGGAGTTCCTTCTTGCCATGGCTATTCACCCGCTTTTCTGTAGTGAATTTCGAGTGTAGAAAGGACATCTGTTGCAAATCGGTCCATTTCAGCATCAAAGTCATACACCATATTTTTGAGGTAGTTGTAGCCAATAAGGGCGGGTATCGCATCGATAAGGCCAATAACAGTTGTTGAAAGGGCAAGGGAGAGGCCGCCTAAAATAATCTGGTTTGAGCCGCCGCCAGTTTGCGCTTTAAGTTCTGTAAATGTTGTTAAGATCCCATATACAGTACCTAAAAGACCTAAGAATGGAGCAAGAGTCACGATTGTAGAAAGAATGTAGAGGTTCTTTTCTAAAAACTTCGTAAGAGCTGCAATTGTTGATGTGGCGTGTGATTCTAAAAGGGCAATGTCTGCTGTGTATAGTTGATCAGTCTGCTTTTTCTGCTCCTGTTTTTTTGCTTGTGGCTCTGTCGTGCGGTTCTTATCAAAAATTTCTAATGTTTTGTTTTTTAATACATCATAAATGATACCAAAGGCATTAGGGTATTCTGATTTTGTGCTCCTGGGTGCCGAAAGTGAAAGCGGCTCATCTTTTGATTCAAAAAAGTTTTTTCTAAACTGGGCTGAATTTTGCTTTACCTGCTTTGTGAGCCATAGTTTATGCAAAAGTACGCTCCAGCTGACAACGGAAAGAGCTAAAAGCGCTAATATAATGATCTTGCCAAGAAGATCGGATTCTGTGTAAGCATCAAAAAAAGGGTTGCCTTCGCAAAGAAAGTAAGCCATCATGGTAAGCACCTTATATGTATTTTCTATTAAGGTAACCGAAATAAGACTTTGAGGACAAGGGAATGAAGAGATACGTACTTTTACTGCTCGCATGTTTGCACATACAGCTTTTAGCATTAGAGCCTTACGATCGTCTAGCGGATAATTTTGAACTTGTCGCTGATAACGAGCCTCTACTTGCTCCCTTTAGTTCAACTAATGAAGAGATTGTCTCTGTAAAGATGGTCTCAGAAGAGCCTGTAGTGGTTCCTGGAAAGGCTTTTTGGGTGGCCTTTATGTTTCATATGGGTAAAGACGTGCATCTTTACTGGAAAAATCCAGGCGATGCAGGCCAGGCGCCAAGCATCCGCTGGGGTTTGCCTCCAGGCTTTCGTGTTTCAGATCTTTTGTGGCCAGCTCCAGAGCGCATTGAAATTGAGCAGGCAGTTGTCTATGGCTACTCTAACCGCCTCACTCTTCTAGCACAGATTTTTCCTCCACAAGACCTTGAAATTGGCTCCAAAATAGATATAAAGGCTACTGTAAATTGGTTTGGATGCAGCACGGTATGTGTGCCAGGAGATGCACAGTTTGCTATGAGCCTTGATGTTGCAAGCGAAAAAACGATGCCTTCAAAACATGTCATGTCTATCTTCCGCCAGGCACGAAAGCTTTTGCCACACGATGTAAAAGAGACAAAAACTAAGGTAGCCTCAGATTCTCTAGAAGTACGCGTACATCAGGATATTCCCTTTGCAAATATTACAAATGTCTTTGTCTTTTTAGAGCAGCAAGAGCTTATTGCCACGAATGAAAGACCCTCCTGGGAGCTCTCTCAAGACAAAAAGACACTTACTGTTCATGTAAAAACAGATAAACTCTTATCTCCTGCAACAATCTACCCACTTAGAGGAGTTGTGGCTGTTGATGAAGAGGGCTCACTCGGCCCTAAAGAGCTGTCATGGAATCTCAAAATTTTAAAACCTCGCGAGGCGGCGCCTACAAGCGAGTTTGAGAAAAAATACGACGCAAGCCTAAAAGTAAAAGCGAACAATGTAGACCAGCATCTAGAGGAGCTAGAAAATAACGTCTGGTATCGCAAATACCTCGCTCAGATTTCGTTATTTATCAAGTCAGAGTTTGCAAAAATTCTTTTCTGGGCATTTTTAGGCGGGATTATCCTGAACGTAATGCCCTGCGTTTTGCCGGTTATTAGCATCAAGCTTTTGCATTTTGTACAGCTTAAAGACTCTAGCCGCATGGCTGTTGCTAAGCATGGCGTCATGTACTCTTTTGGGGTGCTTATATCCTTTTGGGTGCTTTCGGGGATGATCTATATTCTACAGTCTCTAGGTCATGTTGTGGGCTGGGGTTTTCAGCTTCAGGAGCCTATCTTTGTCACTATTTTGATTATCATACTCTTTATATTAGCACTTGCCTTGTTTGGAGTCTTTGAGTTTGGGGTTTCACTAGCTGGGGCATCAGGATCGTGGGAGCAGTCTTTTACAAAAGGTATACCTACTCAAAAAGAAATGCCTTCACTTACTTCATCATTTTTAAGTGGCGTTTTGGCAACAGTGGTGGCAGCACCCTGTACGGGCCCTCTTTTAGGCTCTGCAATAGGCTTTGCAGCTACTTTGCAGCCTACAATGTCATTTGCCATATTTTCAGCACTTGGTGTTGGAATGGCATTTCCTGTTTTACTCGTCTCACTTTTCCCGGGTCTTTCTGTCTTGCTGCCAAAGCCTGGCCGCTGGATGGTGACCTTTAAACAGCTGATGGGCTTCTTTATGCTGGCAACAGTATTATGGCTTGTATGGGTGCTTGAGGCCGAAACGCAAGGTATAACAAACTTAAAGCTTCTTTTAAACTTCTTTATTTTAGCTTTAGGCGCATGGGTCTATGGCAACTGGTGCAGCTATGACCGTTCTAAAAATACGCGGATTGTCGGAAGGGTGATATCGATTCTTATTGTCCTTGCAGGGTCATGGTACTTTATCCAGAACGTTCAGAAGGCAAGGTTTGGTGTGCAGGCTCCAAAAGCTGAAGCTCTTCCTCAATCTCAAGTTGTGGGTGAGGAATGGGAGGTCTTTTCTCTTCCAAAGCTTGAGCGCTATATTAAAAGGGGAATACCAGTTTTTGTCGACGTCACTGCCAAGTGGTGCCTAACATGCCAGACAAATGCCCTTGTGCTAGAGTCCGATAAGGTAAAAGAGGCCTTTGTTACCTACGGAGTTGTGAAGATGAAAGCCGACTGGACAACAAACGATGAAACAATAACCCGCTACATCCGAAGCCTTGGCAGAAACGGTGTTCCTGTCTATGCTATTTATGGCAAGGATGCTGCGGCGCACCCTCTTGTATTGCCTGAGCTAATTACCACTGATATGGTTATAGATGCTCTTAAGAAGGTTCATGAGGAGAAATAAGTCTGTAACGGTTCTTAAGAGTAAGAAGAGACATTATGACATTTATCGACGCACATGCACACCTTACTGGAGAAGATTCTCCCGACCTTCAGGCTGTTTTAGAGCGTGCTTATAAAGCTGGAGTGCATGGCATTATCAATGTCTGTACGAGCTTGTCCGACTTTCAGCGTGGAATAAGGCTTAGCCAAACGCAGCATGCTCCCAAGGTGTATACCGTAGCAAGCTGTACACCCCATGATGCAGCAAGTGAGGATCCTGAATTTTTTGCAGAAATTCGCCGCCAGGTTAGTAACGTTATTGCCATTGGAGAAATTGGCTTAGACTATCACTATGACTTTGCCCCAAAATCTGTTCAGCATGAGTGTTTTAGGCGCTACTTGGCGCTTGCAAGGGAAGCTCAGCTTCCGATTGTTATTCACTGCCGAGAGGCCTTTGATGACCTTATTGCTATTATCGATGAAGTACATCCTGATGTGCGCGTTATGCTTCACTGCTTTACAGGCACTCTTAGTGAAGCAAAACGGGCAGCTGATAGGGGTTATTACATATCCTTAAGCGGTATTGTTACCTTTCCTAAAAGTAGCGAGCTTCAAAGGGTTGCAGAGTATATTCCTGATGATCTTGTGCTTTTAGAAACTGATAGCCCCTATCTTGCCCCACAGGGTTTTCGTGGCAAAAAAAATGAGCCTGCCTATTTAGTAGAAACGGCAAAATTCGTGGCAAAGCTTCGTGGAAAAAGTGTAGAGGCGCTTGGAGAAAGCTCTACCCAAAACGTAAAAAGGCTCTTTCATGGCATTTCCTGAAAAGCTGCCACTTCCTGATGTTATTTTAGAATCACGAAAAGAGCGCAATCGTGCGGTAATTCGCGTGGCGGTTTTTGGAATTGCAATACGCCCTGTGATTGTGGTTGCAGAATTTATTGGCTTTTTACTTTTTGACAGCAAAACGCTTCTTTTAGATAGCCTTGCAACACTTGCTGATGTTATCTCAAGCCTTGTTTTAGTATTTTCGGTGAAGCTTGCAGAGCGTCCTCCCGATCAAGAACACCCCTTTGGCCATGGCCGCTACGAGCCAATAGCGGGATTGCAGCTTGGCCTTTTTCTCGCTATTGCCGGTATTGGCCTTTTCTTTCAGCAAGCTCAGGCGCTGTGGAAGGTTCAAGGCCCTCAAGCTGTAAGCCCCTATGTCTGGCTCTTTGCCTTAGCTTCTGTCTTGCTGCTTGAATTTTCTTACCATAAGATGCTGAAGGTAGCAAAAGCCCAAAAAAGCCCAGCGCTTCTTGCAGAAGCTTTGCATTTTAGAACTGACAGCATTAATAGCCTTCTTGCGCTTGTTGCCTTGGGAGCTTGTGCACTTTTTCCCCAAGTAAGCGGCATCTTAGACCGTGTGGGTGCAGTTCTTATTGCCTGCTGCATGACAGTAATTGGCCTCTATGCTGCCAAAAAAAACCTCAACCAGCTGCTCGACCGCATTCCAGAAGATGAGCTTTTTATTAAGGTGCAGAATGCTGCCCTTTCAGTTGAAGGTGTCCTCGGCACTGAAAAAATTCGTATCCAGCACTATGGCCCTGATGCTCATGTAGACATAGATGTAGAAGTAGACCCTACTTTAACCGTAGATCTTGCTCATAAAATCAGCCAGCATGTTCGCCGCAGCATCCAGCAAGCCTGGCCTCAAGTTCAGGATGTAACCGTCCATATTGAGCCATTTTACGCCGGCGATCATCAGTAGCATTTAGTACTTGTCACAAAAATTAAAATTTAATAAATAAGACTAAAACGGCCAAGTGAGTTTTAGTGAAAAATCAAGAGTGTATACATGCTTTTATCGAGCAAGTGGTGGAGCATCTTATTAAGCAAGAAGCTCCCTCCT
>JAYRNE010000142.1:0-5796 GCA_041912355.1 Chlamydiales bacterium | reverse complement strand
GTAGTAAGTGCCTCTACAAAGATCGCTTTAGCAACGGTTCTTGTTCTTGCAACAGCATCTTTATCAGGCCTACAAACACTAAGCTTGCCTAATTTACTTTTCACAGTTACTAATGCATGCGAACAAGCGCCTAGCATAGCCTTATCTCCCCAGAATAAACCCCGAAGCACACATAAATTAGGGAATACGAGCAATGCCCGAGAGTTGGCCCCAGCAATTCTCAATTTGAAAGGGCTTGATTTACCCTCCAACGATAAAACGATATAACGATAATAACGATAAAAAAAATAGGAAACTTCGCCCTGCTCTTGATAAGCGGCGAAGCTTCCTGTTTTTGTTATCGTTATTATCGTTATATCGTTTTATC
The DNA here is from genome assembly GCA_041912355.1 of Chlamydiales bacterium. Taxonomy (GTDB): domain Bacteria; phylum Chlamydiota; class Chlamydiia; order Chlamydiales; family FEN-1388; genus SZAS-7. The sequence goes on along the minus strand of JAYRNE010000142.1, from coordinate 5,429 downwards.
GTTGAAAATTGCTCCAAAAGGTGATGTCTGCAAATTCCTAGGCCTCCGCTTCGCTTCGACCTAGGCTATCATATTTCGGCCTTTCAGGCCTAATTTACACAAATTCAGAGGCATTCGGCTAAATTGTTAATATCGTGGGTGCATATTTTTGAACCGCTCGTGCACCCGGCTTAAACTTACATGGGTGTAGCGGTCAGTGCTTGAAATGTGAGAGTGGCCAAGCATCTCTTGGATGATGCGAAGGTCTGCGCCATTATCGAGAAGGTGAGAAGCAAAAGAGTGGCGCATCATATGGGGAAAGATGTTCTTAGAAAGCTTTGCCTGTTTGGCGTAGGCTTTTATAAGCTTCCACACACTTGTGCGGTCTATGGGCTTGCCTTTTAAAGACAAAAAGAGCTTTTTTTGCTCTTCACTATCAAAGCCATCGCGCACCTTTGCTAGGTAGTTGTCAATGGCGCATACAGCGCGCGCGCTTATCGGGACTATGCGCTCCTTGGACCCCTTGCCAAAGACGCGAACCTGGTCGTCATCGACGTCATAGATATTAAGGTTACAAAGCTCTGAAACACGAATGCCCGTAGCATAGAGAAGCTCAAGTATTGCCTTATCACGAATACCCTGGTTAGTTGCTGTATCGGGCTGAGCTAAAAGCAGCTCTACCTCGGTTGTAGAAAGAACATCAGGCAGTATCTGCCATAACTTTGGAGTGTCTAACATCTGGCCGATATCTTCAGCATGCACCCCCTCGCGCTTTAAAAAGCGAAAAAAAACCTTTAAGGCAATAAGGGCTCTAGCAATGCTACTAGAGGCATATTTTTTTGCTTGTAATCCAGCTAAAAAAGCGATCACATCTTCTCGCTTTATCGCCTGAACAGGGATATCTTTGGCATGGTCCAAAAAGCTACCTACGTCGCGTCCATAGGCTTCTAGTGTATTTAGAGAGAGCCCCTTTTCTGCACGAAGGTAGTTTAAAAAGTCTGTTTTAGTATCCATCAATAAGTTGCTGCTGCTTTATAACAAAATATTCAGCAAGCTCAGGATAGTAGGCTTGTAGCCATCTGTAAAAAGGTTTCAAGCGCTTTAAGTCCTTTACAAACCCTCTCTTGCTTACAGGTTCTTTTACAAGACGCAGTTTGCCAGTGTCAACATAAATAGCTCGGGCCTCTAAGAAGCCAATGTTGTTATTGCGAATAAGGCCAGAATCGGCATCAACAATACCCTTCTTTGCCGTTTCAAACAGGAGCATAAGAACCTGGTCTATGCGGTTTTTAGCTTCAGCTACGCGGCCCTCTTGCATGAGGTTTATAATCGTTGGCTTTACATGCATAGCCCTTCTTTGCAGCACAAACTGTGTGACATCGGTATCGATGTACACAGGATTTGCCTTTATATCAACGATAAGGGGCTGCCTAAAGAGATTTTTTGTTGGGTTAAGATGGACATAGAGTATGCCCGTTTGCTCAGGAGCCATGTGGTAAGAGATCATAAAAGAGGTAAAGAGGGCATGCTTTCTCTCCTCTTTTTCTTTCAATTTATAGTCTGTAAAAAGCGTAAAGGGAAAGACCTTAGGTAGCTTTTTAAATCGAGGCTTAAGTTTAAGCGGCTTTTGCAGCATAAACTTTAGTACATACTGCCCATCAAAGCTACAGTAGGCTGTACACTGCTTTCCCTCGCCAATAAAGTAAAAATGCTGTCCGAAAATTTCATTAATCTGAGCAATCTTCTCGGGAGCAACTGTTACATTCCAGTTCGGGTCAACAATCTCCACCTTTGTAATCTGCTTTTGTAGCTTTGTGCTCTTGGTCGGGCTTTTTTTGACGTACCAGTTGAGGGCACTAAAAAAGCCAATCGACAAAAGAACAGCAATAAGAGCAAGGCCAAGTAACTTCTTCATAATTGCTCTATAATATCCATGAGAGCTTGTCCAAGAGGAAACGGCTCGGCATTTGTGCCAGCGCGCTTTGCAGCAAAGAGACTAGATGTCTTGTCAGCTAGCTGCTTGCCAAGCTGCACGCCCTCTTGGTCAAAGGAATTTATGCCCCAGATAAAGCCCTGGAACGCAATTTTATTTTCGTAGTAGGATAAAAGTGCTCCAAGCGTAAAGGGAGTAAGCTTTTTAGCAAGCAGTATTGAGCTTGGGCGATTGCCCGGAAAGTACTTGTTAGGGTTAGGGTTTTTCTGCCCCTTAGCAAGAGCGATTGCTTGTGCAAAGAGGTTTGAAAGCAGCTTTTCTTGCGAGGTTGTTCCCCTATATTCAAAGTCATGCTTGCCTTGCGATTCTAAAAAGCCAATAAGCTCTAAAGGCACTATGCTTGTTCCCTGGTGAATAAGCTGGAAGAAGGAGTGCTGGGCGTTCGTTCCTGGCTCACCCCACAGTATGGGGCCTGTTTGAAACTTCGTAGCACTTGCACGCCTGTCAATTCTTTTGCCATTAGACTCCATGTCACACTGCTGCAAGTGCGCCGGAAAGCGCTGGAGCATTCGTGAGTAGGGAATTACGGCTACAGTAGGGTAGTGCAAGAAATTGCGGTTCCATATGCCGATGAGTGCGCCAAGTAGTGGAAGATTCTGTTTTTCATCTTTCCTCTCGGCGACAACGTCCATTTCGTGTGCCCCACGTAAAAGCTCATAAAAAACCTCATAGCCGCAGCTAAAGCCTATTAAGACTCCTCCAACCATAGAGGTTGATGAATACCTTCCTCCAATAAAGTCCCAAAGGTAAAAGACCTCTCTATAGTGTTCTCGATTATCCATAGGCGTTTTAGGCTGTGTGACAGCAATAAAATGCTCCTGGGGATTTAGTCCTTTCTTAATAAAGGCATTGCGGCAAAACTCTTCGTTTGTAGCAGTTTCTAGTGTAGTACCCGATTTCGAAATGACTACCACAAGGGACTCGGCAAGGTTTGCACTTTCTAAAACCATACCCACATCATCAGGATCAACGTTGCCAATAAAGTGAACCTTGCGATCTTTTTTAACATAAAAGCCAAGGCTCATATAAAGAGCTCGTGGACCAAGCTCGGAGCCTCCAATGCCAATAAAAATCATCTCCTTGAACTTGCCTTCCTTCTCAACTTCGTCCAAAAAGGCTTTTAGCTTTTTAAGCTCCTGTAAAGAGCCTTGGCGGCACTGTTCAGTCAGAGCTCCAGGTTGAGGATTATCGAAGATATCACGTGTTGCGGTGTGAAGAGCGGCACGGCGTTCGCTGTCAAAGCCGGCAATAAAGTTCACCATCTCCCCTGTCTGCATACAGTGCATCTGCTCTAGGGCCTTTCTTTCTCGGCTTAAGGAAATAAGTTCAGCTAAAGATTTATCAGTTATCCGTTCAAAGCCATAGAGCAAACTAAATTGAGCCCCGTCTGCCTTATAGTCTGTAAGGCGCTCTGGAGTGATAACCCCATCCTGCGTCATATCAAGCGGTTGGGTAGCTAAAGACATCAGGGTGTTATAGGCATGGGTGGTGTCAAAAGTCGGTGTTTCTAAAAAAATAGATTGCCATTCTGCTTGATTCATTTGATCTCCGAATAAAATTGATCTATACTATGCCTTTATCGCATAAATGTCACCACAGAGTCACAGAGATCATTGAGAAGGCTGAGATAGGGAGAAAGATTATAATTTTTTTCTCAATGTTCTCACTTATCTCAGTGTGCTCAGTGACTCAGTGGTAATTTATGCAAGATACCCCTATACTATAGCAAATATGGATGAAGAAGACGATACAATAATTGAAGAACTCGACACAAAGCAAGTGCTAAAAAATTTAGCTATTTTTGATAGGCAGACGAACAATGAGCCTATTCCTGAAGGCTATACTGCAGCTACCTTGCGCTTGGATGCGAGACCCCAAAGCTCCCTGAACTGGCTAGAGGAATATAAAGAGGCAAAAGCCCTTGTAGCCGCTGGCTACAAAATCTCTTTTGAGCTTGATTTGGGACTAGATTTTCGCCCAAATCTATACCAGACCCACGCTCTAGCCCTAGATGAATTTTGCAAGAGGTTTTTACAGCCTTTTCATAATGAGTGCGCCTCTATAATCCTTCTTCGAAAAGAGGGTATATTTTCATCGGTTGAAGAGATTGCATATTTAGAACTTCTTCGTCAGGAGCTTCCTGATGATATTGTCACGCTACTTTTATTTGACTGCAAAACTCTTCAGGACCCCTATAGCTTTAGCTGCACATTTAACCAAGACCGCCTTTGCCAATTTACGTTAGCACTTGCAAATGCTCCCCTATTGGTTCCGAGCCTATGCTGGAAAGAGGGAAATGGTCTTTATGGCTATATAGGCAGAAATATCGGTGCCTATGCTCCTCAAGAAGTATCATGCGGGCTAATTGTTCCTCGCTCAACCACAAATTCTGAATCGCTTAAACCTTATCTAAGCACAATTCAAGAGCCATTTAAGCTTATCTCGGAAGACTTTTTACCCCTAGAGTGGGAAGGTCTAGACGAGCTTTATGTAAAGGAAGACCTTTTAGCAGCAACAAGCTTAAGAACCATAGCTGGCTTTGAGGCTACAGGCGGCATTGTTCACAGATTATCGTAAGGACTAAAAAGGTAGTACCACCTTCCAAAATAATATTAACAATTATTTTAGTACACCTCATGGTGGAGGCGATATTGACTAAAAACCCTAAAGCGGGTATAAATTCTCCATCAACAGCATATGGCGATCGTAGCTCAGTTGGTTAGAGCACAGGATTGTGGTTCCTGGGGTCGCGGGTTCGAATCCCGTCGATCGCCCATCTTTTCTGAATCTTTTGCAAAAGATTCCTAGACTAAAAACAGTCTACCTCTCATCCTAAGATATATGTACGCAAAACGAATTAAAGATAAAAAGCCTCCAAACTGGCTGCAGCGCCATCCTGAAGTACAGGGCGTTTTATGGCTAGCTTTCAGCTTATGCCAACTTATTTGCCTTGTTACTTTTAATGCAAACGGTGCCTTCACACATCCACTTGGACTTGTTGGACACATTGTTGCCGGTATTTGGTACTTTACCTTTGGCCTTGCAAGCTTTGCCATCATTTTAGGAATGACCTGGTACGCTATACGCCTTATGTTTATGCAAGACCCACCCATAGGCACTATGCAGCTTGTTTCACTCTTTGTGGCAGGCTCGCTTTTATCTCTCATGCTTAGCGCCATAGCCTCGGCCCCATTCGAAGCCATTTTAAGCCGCTGGTTTGGCTTTGATAGCGCTAACCTTAAACTTGGTGGCACGCCATTTTACTACTTTTATCTCTATGCCTTTTCACGCCTTCTAGGAAGCGCCGGAACTCTTATAGTAGGAACAGTAGGGCTCTTTTTAACACTCACCTACTTTTTGCATATTCCATTAAGCTCGTTGCTTCAGCAGCTTAAAGAACGCGTATTTCCTCTTCCTCCTGAAGAGGCCCCTAAAAAGCGCATCATAAAGGCAGAAG
>JAYRNE010000141.1:0-5378 GCA_041912355.1 Chlamydiales bacterium | reverse complement strand
GCGTTCTAAATTTATTTAAACTTGTGTCTATATCCATTCCATCCCTTGCGACTGTTTTAGAGCCCCTACGGGCGATTAATTAAAGCCCATAGCGACCGAAGGGAGCTGTGGGAACGAAGTACCCCAATCATGGAGCCCGTACAGGGCGATTCAATCTGATCTTAAATCAGAAAATAAATTTCAGGAAATCGCTTGTGATTGAGTCGCCCTGAACGGGCTCTAGGGGGGGCTAACGCTATTCCCACAGCTCCCTTCGGTCGCTATGGGCTTTAATTAGTCGCCCTGGCGGGCTCTAAAACAAAAATGCTTTCCATGGAAGAAATATGGACACAAGTTTAAAGAAAATTTCATTCCCAAAAACTCGAAGTTTTTGACAGCCCAGGCCTGACTAGAAAAAGGGGGCCGATTTTTGTCTTTCTCTTTACTTTTATCGTTGTTATTCTAGCATTAACCTTTCACGTCAAAGGCTATGACCCAGCAGATCTTAGTCAGAAAAGCAACTTTAGCAGACGCTAAGGCGATTACAGATGTCTATTTGGCTTCGCGTAAAGAGTGTATTGCGTTTGCTCCATTAGTCCATTCTGATGAGAGCATTTACCAATGGATCTACGAAACACTCATTCCAACCAATCAAGTTACCGTTGCTGAAGAAAATAGCGTTATTGTTGGCATGATGGCATTGTCAAAGAATGAAGGGGGCGGGTGGATTGATCAGCTTTATCTCTCTCCAGCTTCTACCCGACAGGGTATAGGGACACTGTTACTAACAGCGGCAAAATTGATCTTAGGATCTCCCATTCTTCTTCATACATTTCAACAAAATATCGCTGCTAGGAGATTCTATGAAAGACATGGGTTTCAAGAGATAGGATGTAGCGATGGGAGTGCTAATGAAGAGCATTGTCCTGATGTGCTATACGAATGGCGTGAATAGCTAAATACTATCGGAGCTTGAACAGTTCGAGTTTTTGGTAAGTCAGGCGCCAATTAAGCGTTAAGAAAAGAAAGTAAACAAACTTATTGGGATCCCTGGCTGGATAGGTTCTTGACCATGTTCAGCACGTTCATTAAGATCTTTAACATAGCCAAATTCGTAGCCTTCTAGGGCAGCGCCATTTTCTATTTCTTTTATTTCTTCCGTTGTGTCTTCTGTTGTGTCAACATCTTGGGCCACTTGTAGGATTTGATACCCAAGATCATGGCTTTTAGTCTCTTTTGTCTTAGAAGTATGGGCTTTTTCTACCGGAGCTTGAACATTGGATGCATAAATGCCATTAGGCTTTTCTTCTAACTTTGTAAAAAGCTCTAACGCAAGACCTGCTGAAAGCCGCTCTTCTGGTTGGGGATGTAAGAGCCCTGTTATGATATTGCGCATAGATGGTGTAAGGCGCTCTTTTATTGCTTCTACACGCGCGGTAATTCTTGTTACTTCTTCCATGGGTCTGTTACGTAGTATAGTAAGAATGTCATTCTGGCTTAGGCCAAAAAATATCTGAGCTAGAATGATGCCTGCAGCATAATCATCTGCCTTGAAGATAGTCTCATCAATTTTTAGAGCTTCCTTAGATACTTCTTCACCTCGTTTATTATAGGCTATGGCCTTTCTTTGAAGGTCCTCTTTTGCCTCTTTTAGCTCTTCCTTGTGGGCAGTAATTTCATCGGCTAAAGATTCAGAGGGAAGTTCCTCATACCTCTCTTCTTTTGCTTTAATCAGCAGATTTAGCTGATGTACCTTATCTTTTGCGCTGTCTAACTCTTTTGATGCGAGAATAAGGGCCTTATCGTGGCCTGGATGCTCTGGATTCATAAGCTGCAGGAGATGCGTTTTCATGGCGCGTAGTTCCGGAGATGAGTAGGTATTATCGCCATTGACATAGACTCGCTGAGTTGGATCTTTCATATTGCGCCCACAGCCAAAATCTCCTACTTTTGCACGCACATTATGCAGTAAGATGTTTGAAGGCTTAAGATCCAGGTGGGCAATTTCGTGCCTTTGAAGCCATGCGACTCCACTTAAAACGTCTTTTGCATAGGTTATTTGCTCTTGGGGAGTAAGGGGATGTTCACCATCCACTATGCGTTTTTCTAGATCTCCGCCGTTGCATTTTTGTGTAAGAACGCCAATCTTTTCTCGTTCAGGAGCGGTTTCTGAGGCTTTTGTATTATATACAATAACTTCTTTTGTCTCGACAATACCAACGGGGGGGTCATTTGGGTCTTTATGGCCTTCTTCTACAAGTGTAAGCGCCATGGCTTTTTCAATTTCGAGTGCCTTCTTGTTTTCGGGTGATCTGGCAGATATGGTTGCATTGGCATCGCTCGTTACTCTTACCTTTGCTGCCTCTTCAAATGCTATGGAAAATGCCCCTTTTACAACTTTAAATTGGCCTGTCCCTAATTTATATTCTTCGCCTACCTTTTTCTTTAGAAAAACAACGATATTCCCTTTTTCGTTGATTCCAAAAGGTATGCGAAGTTGGGTAACATTTGGGCGAAAATAGCCTGTTGAGCCGCTTGCCTTTTTGACTAGTGCGTAGCTAACAACCTCGCTTATAGTCTCTCTCATTTCTTGTAGGTGAAGAGCCTGAAGAACATCTTCCTCTGCAACTTTCTTATCGCCCGTAAGCTCTTTTATGACGCTATCGACGATTTTGTCTACGGTTGGTTTATCAAGAGGAAATTCTTGACCTTTACCAGTCTTCTGTAAGCCTATTATCTTTTCGTGACTGCCTATATCAATGACAGTTCCACCCCCTTTTGTAGAGAGAAGGGAAGAGACCGAAGAGGCGACATCTTGTGCTGTTTTATCCGCTTCTTTTTCTTTTGGCTTTTTTTTTGGCTCTTCTTGCGGAAAGGGAGTTTTTTCAAAGTCGCCAAAATGTTCAATAGTCATAATAACAAACTCCTCTAAAACGAAATTTGGCTCCAGGGATTTTTGTCTATACTAGCGTAAATCCCTCTATCTCTATTTTATATAAAATATTATTTTTAAGCGAGTGAGTATGTAAGTCGTTGATTTACATATATTTACGAGTTTTTATCTTGGGTTGAGAGGTCTCCTTTACATTTTTTGAAGTACGTAATTGCTCTTGACAATTTTGATTAGGTTGAATGATAGTTACGCAGCGGATCCTTAAAATTTTTAACATGGCGTGGTGTAAAACATGAAATCAACTTTTTTTAAGATTATAGCTGCTCTTTCGCTTGCGGCGAGCCTACATGGAGATAGCTTAAAAAGCATTGAAAAAGAGCTCAAGAATGTTAACAGAAAGCTGAATGATATTGCAAAGCTTGAGCTTCGTATCAACAAAATGGCTCCAAAACCCATTACACAAAAGAAAATTGACGAGGCAGGGGGAGTGCTTGTGCTTAAATGCTCTGGTGATTACTGCCTTACAGAAAATGTTAAGGGCTCACTTCTTGTACATGCAGATAGCGTCTGTATAGACCTTTGCTGCCATACTCTTGATGCCGACGGTAGAAAAAATGCGATTAAAGCAGAGGGGTATCAAGGTTTAAAAGTATTTGACGGGCGCATTATTAATGCAAGGGATGCTGCAATTTTGGTTAATGACTATAGCTCTATAGAGCTTTTTAAGTTGGTCTTAAATAATAATGCCGTTGATGGCATTCGCGTTTCTGAATCTGTAGACCTTAACGTCCATGATATAGACTGCCTTAATGATGGCTTTGGTGAGCGTGCCGTCTGGTTTGACGGGTGCCAAAACATTGCGGTTACGCATCTAAATGCAACTGGATTTTTAAGTACTGCTGGAGCTGTAGTCCAGCTCGACGACTGCAGCACGGCCTTAATTGAGAATGTTGATGTTACATCAAACGTCAAAACTGCAGCTAGCAATGTAAATGAATATAGCCCAGGGACGGCTTTTGTCTCCTTTACTGAGTGTGACGGTGTAGATCTTGTAATGGTTAAAGTAAATCATAATATATTTGATAATGGCGTGCCTGTTGCTGATCAAGAAAATCACTGGAGAACAGCTGAGGCGATTAACTTTTCGTTTTGCAGCGACTGTTCGCTCTATAGAACAGAGACATGTAACAATACTGATGTAGTGGGTTCTGAATCTACGCCTTTGACAGAAGATAGTATGCTGTCACTATATTTGTGTAGCGGTTTTATGATTCGTGAGCACCAGTCTAACAACAATATCTGTACAACAGCAATCAGCTCGCTTATAGGCATAGCGCTCTTTGATTCAACCGAATCGATTATCGATGGATGCCAAGCAAATTCTAACAGCGTAGACGAACTCTACGTTCTTCCAGGAATATTTGCCCAGCTGCACGGAATTTGGGTAGCAGGGGTTACTAGTTCCCGCAATGTGGTGGTACGTAACTGCCAAGCTAGCAGCAACAGAGTAAATCTTGGCGGAGATGGTAGATCTCCAGAGGCATTTAATCCCGGCATCGTTGCCGGCATTCGTGTAAATGGCTCAGGCCATGTGGTTGATGATTGCCAGGCAAATAACAATACAATGGGAGATTTTCCCGATTTTACCTTGGTTGTTGGTATTCTAAAGTCTGGCGATACAAATGGGGTGTTATCTAACTCTACAGCAAATAGTAATACTGGTGGTGCAACCGCATATGGTATATCGCTTCACCCACTAGACTTTGGTTTTATCTTTGGTGCAAATCAGGTGATCAGAAACTGTACCGCAAACTTTAATGGAAATTATGGAATCTCGACAGGTCTATTTAGCGATCCCTTTCCGGAGTTTGCGCTTAACGTTGAAATTTCAGACTGCGTCTGTTTGAATAATGGCGTGGGACCGGTAGATGCCGCTGGCATTATCGTAATAAATCCAGGGCCAGATCGAAGTATTGTAATTAAGGACTGTCTTATCAGCGATACAGGCACATCAGAAGCTCTTTCAGCAGCGGGTATTTATGTAATCACTGCGATGAACGTTGTCATTGAAGACACTAACGTATTCAACACAAGAGCTGATGGATTTGGTCATGGTATTTTGTTTGACACTGTAACAGATTCCAAAATCTTGCGCAGCCAGGTTCATGCTAACCAAGATAGTGGTATCGAGCTTACTGGCGTTAACAGCAATATTATGATTTTGAACTCTATTGCAATAGATAACAATAAGGGTATTAGTGTGGCCGCTGGCAGCACACTTAGCCGTGCCGTTATTCAAGAGAATCGTGCGCTTGGCAACACAAGCGTAGGCTTTGAACATGCATCACTTTTGCCTGTACCATTTAATACGAGTTATCAAAATAACTACGCCCAAAATAATGGCGTAAACTACAGCATCAGCAATATCATCCAGATTGTAGACTACAGCATTCCAGCTGCTACCTACACTTTGGAGCCTAACGGCGCAACAAGCTTCCCAACACTT
>JAYRNE010000140.1:0-4135 GCA_041912355.1 Chlamydiales bacterium | reverse complement strand
GTGGGAAGGCATCTGCAAAGAAGGTAGAGAATCCCTAGAATTTGCAAAGAAAGAAGCATGCCGCAAGTCGCTTGGTCAAATACTTTTCTTACTTGAACAGGCTCCTGAACAAGTTAAGACTGTAATGGGCTATAAGAAAGATGAGCGCTACTATATTACACAGAATTTCAATCAAGCCCTAGCAGCTCTTGTTGTAGCTCTTAATAAAAAAGCAACTGATGAAAGCGCCCTTGGCATCGCAAAAAAAGATACTATTCGCGATAACATGGTCTCTTTAGAAATGGCAAAGTGCCTTTACACAAAATCAGGCGAGCTTAATGCCGGCATCTTTGATGATGTAATAATGGCTTTCAAACCAGCAAACAAAAAAGAATTAGAGAGAGTCTTTAAGACCCTTGTAGAAAAACCAGCCATACTTAATTCCACAAAGGCTCCAGAGGCTCAAGAGCGATTAGCTTGTGCTCATGTAAACTTTATGCTAGGAAGGGTAAAAGATCATCCAGTAACAGATCTTGATGCTAAAGTATGTGTACTTTCTTCATACCTAAGTGATGTAGCTCTTACAGTTGCAAGCTCTCCAGATGTAGCATCTATAGCAAAGCTACTCAAAAAAGTACGCTTTGACTGCTGCGTAAGCGATAACAATGCCCTATTAGCTACTGGTAAAATGACTAGAGCGATAAGCGGCTATAGTGAACCTGTAGTATTTACAGTGCGTGGCACGAATGCAGCGTTAGACGCAGCCATCAAGCTACGAACTGATGGCGTTTTTGCAAAAGTTAACTACTGGTCTAACGCTTACCTTTGGAATTCTCAAGGTGTGATTTTAGCATTAAGAGCCATGGATGTAGCTGATGCTGATGTTCAAAAAACGGTACTTGCTGCCCTTAAAAAGCTAGGCGAAGAGTATAATGCAAAACAACTCACAACAACAGTTGATGAAGTTCTTGAAACTATTGCAGGTGATGACAAAGAAAAGCTAGAACTTGGCCGCCTTGCCTTTTCATGCTACTATGAAAATGGCCTTGACGCTACCTGGAAGAAGGCATTAATCAGCATGGCGAATCTTCGCCCTGAGGCCCAAATCGCTGCCCGTATTCTACACGTAGTACAAGAAAGACTTATGCTACCTGTAGCTACAAGCACTATTCATCAACGTGCAAACCTTGCAAAAGTTTTTGAAGATATAAGAAACAGCCTTGTAGACAACATTGGCGACTTGCGTTTTGATCATAATGATGATTTAAAAAAGATAGCTCAAGCCTGCTTAAGCGACGCTCTTGAAGAGAATGAACACCTTGAAGAGAGTGTAAAAGAGGCCCTTACCCAATTTGTTAACAGCACAGATTTTGCTGCAAAATTTGGAAAGTCACCTAACGTTAACCCACTTATGTTTTTACAGACATATTTTGGGACTAAAGCTGGCGTAAAAATTGCTGATGCTTATGCACTCTTAAAGCAGCTTGTAGCACATGCTAAAGAGCTTCAGGCAAAGGCCGCTGAAGAGCTAAGAACATTCATAGCTTCCCCAAAAATTGCACTAGAATTTGCTCCAGAGCATGGTGTATTCAAGGCTGAAGATATGGATACCTTCTTACTAGAATCTTCAACCGTTGCCTATAACTCTTGGGATGAAACAGTCATTTCGAATGAAGACTCTCAGGAAATTATTACTTGGATGAAAAACCACATCTATACAAGTGATGATGTGGCTGAGTTTGAAGCTCTTGCTAAGGATGCATTGCCAAGACTTTCACTAAAAGATGCTCGCACATACATTACAACAGATCTCTTTAACAAACTTAGTGATGCTGATGCAGCAAAAGCATCGCATGAGTTTGATAACTTCCTCGTGAGCAAGTTCTATGAAACACGCCAAAACCTCGTAATTCCATTTGGAAATGGGGCCTATAAAGCAGGCGATCATGATGTGAAGTTCTGCTTCTTTGCCGACCCAATCGACCAAAAGATTGCTGTTGGTATGGTACATGGCAATACCCTTATTCGCCTCAACCAAACCGAAGCTGTAGATGATAAAGAATGGGAAATCGGCGATACTGCAGCAGTGTAATCGCTAGCTAAAGTACGCTTAATCTAATTGGCACCCTCACAGAAGTTCTGTGAGGGTGTTTTTCATTTAAAGAATACCATTTTGGTGCGGCCGATAAATCGGCCTACAAAAAGACCTACTGAATCGGGTCACTCCAAAGAGCTTCGCTCAAAGACAAATCTTTTACCAATCCTACTCTTTGAAAAAGTAGTTAAATCAACACCCTAGGCCTACCCCTCTTTACAAAAGGGCCCAAAAGCCATATACTGTTACCTATTATGCCCAGCATACTTATTGAAGTACGAAAGACCTATACAGAACAAGAAGAAACGGCCATAATTAACGCTGTTCATGATGCTCTTGTAACATGCTTTAAAAACCCTCCAGAAGACAAAAATGTGCGCTTGATTGTGCACCCACCTCATCGGTTTGCCTGTTCAGAGACACGACAAAAGCCCGAAGCCTTTACGCACATCACTATCGACTGCCTGAAGGGCCGGTCACTTGACACTAAGCGTAAGCTTTACAAAACTATTGTAGAAGGCCTTATTCCCTTTGGCATACCTGCCGAAGCGATAGAAATTCTAATACGCGAAATAGACCACGAAAACTGCGGTATACGCGGCGGCCAGGCTGCATGTGACGTAGATTTAGGCTTTAGGGTTGATGTGTAGCTTCCCACTCACGGAAAGCCTTTTCTTTATCGCTCAAATAGCGCCTAAGGGCGCATTCGGCATCAAGACCCCTCTCTTCAGCTTTACGCACCTGTTCATAAAGCCACATGCCAAGCTCATCTTCTGTTACGTTGGGATCTTCCCAGTTAAGTGCTTTATCAGATGGGGCGTCGGGACATTTAACACGCTTAAGCTTAGAAATAACCTTTTGGGCACGTGCAAGAGCTGGCAAAGTTTTTGGAATACCATCAAGCATGCTTTTAGTAGAGCTCTTTTGCCTCTCCTGTTTTTTTAGCTCTTCCCACTGAGTAACGATATCTTCAACATCATCCATCTTCTTCTCCCCAAATACATGAGGATGGCGAAAGATCAGCTTATCTGTTACTGCTTTTAGGGTGTCGCTCATGGTAAAGTGGCCCTCTTTCGCAGCAACCTTTGCTAAAAATATCACGTTAAAAAGCAAGTCCCCTAGCTCTTCATTCATCTTCTTAGAGTCGCGCTCTTCTATAGTATCAATAAGCTCGCACGTCTCTTCTAAAACAGACTGCCTAAGCGTATCGAGCGTCTGGTTTTGGTCCCACTTACAGCCATTTGGCCCTAAAAGGGTGTCTAAAACATGTGAGAGTTTCGCAAAAAGTTCTTCTTCAGTGTGTGTCATGACTTAAGAGTACTTTGAGCAGGATTTTCAGTCAAAGAAATAGGCGGTTCTTCATTTCAACTGCCGTTCTCACTCTACAAAAAACCCTAATTTAAATATTTTTATTTACAGCATACCAACAGAGTGATATAGTAAAAATAGGTATATACACCCTAAAAACAACTAGAAGGAGTGGAATTTACTATGAACACCTCTTTCGAAGATAGGCCCATCAGCGAGCCTGCCATTCCGCCCCAACCCCCAAATGTAGCTGCTACCGAAGGTGAAATGCAGGGTAGAAAGGTCGAAAGGCAAACTCACGCTCTTCCGAACATAGAAAAGGCGGCAAAAAAAGCGTTCGAAGCCGAAGATATTCTCACCCCAAAAAGACCACCCTTACCTAGGCAGCTATCAGTCAAATCGGTTAAAGAGATAGCGCAAGAGCAAGAAGCCATTGAGGCAAAAAATGGCCCTTGTTGGAACTGTATCGGTAGATCTCCATTGAAAGAAGGAGAGGGCTTTCTCTATCGATTTGAGTTGAAAGAGGAATTTCGTCCCAAAGCAAATATAGATGAAAACACCAAAGCAAAAGAAGCCTTTGACAAAGAGGAAAATCGCATCTACCCTGCTATTGTTCCAAACCACGAGCTACTCATGTATTATTTCTCTAGCTCCACGGACAGCTCTACAACCCAATTTTTAAGACGGCTCGGTTATGAGTACAAAGATGGTGTTTTAACGCTGCCAGATAGAGAGGCACTCATTGCTCTTTAT
>JAYRNE010000139.1:0-1824 GCA_041912355.1 Chlamydiales bacterium | reverse complement strand
GACGAAGGGACCAAAAGGACATAAAGGACCAAAAGGACAAAGGACCTAAAGGACAACAATAACGGTTATTGTAGTCCTTTTGGTCCTTTATTTATGAATCGCGTTATAGACAGTACGCTTAGGCAGCCTAAGCTGCTTTGCCACAAGGCCAATTGCCTCTTTGGTTGAGCAGCTAGTAGCTACGTCCGCTACAAGTGATTGTAAAATTTCATTTGAAAACATGGTGGAAGAGGCTTCTTTATTGCCTTGGATAAGGAGTACAATTTCGCCAAGAGCTGGCGTCTTGCGTTGCTGGTCAAGGAGCTCTTGAGCCGTACCTACACGTACATTTTCAAAGCGCTTGGTGAGCTCTCGGGCTATAGCTACGTTTGTTTCGGGATTTAGCTCAACGAGGGCTTTTAAGGTCGCTTCAAGGCGCTCGGGTGATTCAAAGGTAATGCTGGTTCCTGGATATTCTAAAAGTTCTTCAAGCTTTTCAAGAAGCTCGCCATGCTTTTTTGGCAAAAACCCAACAAATTGAAAAGGCGTGGGCTCAAAACCAGATAGTGTGAGTGCCATAAGGACGCAAGATGCCCCTGGAAGGCAGGTAACATCCAGGCCTTCATTCCTACATGCGCGCACCAGCATAAAGCCAGGGTCAGAGATAAGGGGAGTGCCGGCATCAGAGATAAGGGCGATATTTTTGCCTTCTCGTAGATCCTGAAGCACTCTTGCCTCGCGTTCAGCCTCATTATGCTGATGAAAGGAGACTAGAGGCTTTTGAATTTCGTAGTGCGTAAGGAGCTTTTGGCTATGCCGTGTGTCTTCGGCAAGAATATAATCTACTGATCTTAAGATGTTAAGCGCTCTAAGGCTTATATCTTCAAGATTCCCAATAGGGGTTGCAACAATGAATAACATAGGTGGCACCCAGATTCGAACTGGGGAATGGAAGCTTTGCAGGCTTCTGCCTTACCACTTGGCCATGCCACCGAAAAAGCAATAGTCTACTTTATTGATGAGTTCAATACAAGAAAAAGAATCGGACATAAAAGATTTTAAGGGGAAACTTTGCGTGCCGTATAGGTTCTGTTTGTCATTTTTCTTCTGGGAGCTAAAGGGCAACTCAGATAATATGCCTGCTTTATTTGTGAGGTTATTGATGGCACGACCAACAGTTTCTGAAATATGCCAGGTTTTGCATAGCCCGCAGCTGGAAAATGGCCATGTGGCCATTACAGGTGTTGCAACAGATAGCCGCGAGGTGCAGCCGGGGCAGCTTTTTGTTGCTTTGAAGGGACAAAAAGTTGATGGGCATGAGTTTGTGAAGGAAGCTCTTGATAAAGGGGCCGCAGTTGCCCTTGTGAGTGAAGATTTGCATCTAAAAGCCCCCCTTATTAAGGTGCAGGACCCTCTTTGCGCTATGCAGAATCTTGCCAGGTGGCACATTAACAGAACACGTGCTCTTCGTATAGGTGTCACAGGCTCATTAGGCAAGACGACAACGAAGGAGTTTTTGTATTCGCTTCTTAAAAGTAAGTATAAAGTAGCCTGCACAAGCGGTAATCAGAACTCACAAGTAGGTATGGCGGCATCTCTTCTTACAAATGTTATTGGCGACGAAGACTATATTGTTGTAGAGATGGGCATGACTCAAAGCGGTCATATAAAAAAGCTCGTCGACATCGTGCCGCCTGATATGGCTCTTCTAACAGAAATTGCCCTTGTCCATGCTGAGAATTTTGAGTCGATTCATGGCATTGCTAAAGCTAAGGCCGAAATATTTTCTCATCCCAAAACGCGCCTTGCCATCATGAGTAAGGATGCTGCCTGTGCTGACTATTT
>JAYRNE010000138.1:0-2556 GCA_041912355.1 Chlamydiales bacterium | reverse complement strand
TGCCCCGCACTCCAGAGCCTACGGCAAACGTCCAAACTCCAGAAATCGCGGCAAGTAGTTCGCCCCCAATTAAACTCGAAAGCGGATAGCCTTTTGGCTTAGTAGGAGCAGGATGATTGGGTAGGGGTTAGGGGTGAAGGTCGCTTCGTTGTAGATGAAGTGCATGATTTCGCCTTGTCGGGCATCTTTTAACGCGGCAAGAGGTGTGTAGCCGCGTGGGACGAAGAGGTCGAGTTCTCTTACTACATCTTGTAGCTTCTGGATATGGGGCATGCGCTCTAGTGCTTTTGCATCTAGAATCTTTGTGCGTAGCTTTTTTAGCCGGGCTTTATTTTCTTTAAAAGTCTTTTGTCCAGGTAGATAGGGTTTAAGAGCCTTTTTGGCAAGGTCGATATAGTGGTTACGAAAGCGTTCATCTTTTGTGCTTGAACGTATGGCGTCGTAAAGTGCACCAGGCGTATAGTGCCTTCTAAAGGACCTCTCTATAGCGCTATCTTGTGGAATTTCGTAATTTACAAAACCAGCACCATCATAGGGAAGGGCTGTTCTATACTGGGCACGATCCGATAGCTGCCAGCTCGCGCCAAAACGGTGCTTTATGTACTGTATGGCGTGTACACCTTGTCGGCTATTTACATAGGGTTCTGAAGTCATGCCGCTAGCGATGGTGTCACGAAGTTGCTGGAGCTCTACCTTTAGAGCGTTTTCTGGCGTCTGTTCAACGCGGCCGAGGTATTTGTTGTAGAGCGTAAGAGCAGTATGGCGGTACTGGATAAAGCATTCAGAGCTCGCTAGCGCTACTTCTTTAGCTAGATCGCATACTTTTTGGGGATAGTGAGGATCATTTTCTTCCGTTTCAAGGTGGTGTATAAGGTGGCGAAGAAGATTTTTTATGTCTTTGTACTGCTCAATAAAGGCAGGACCTTCAGGTGTTCCTGTAAAGCGCTCTTTCTTTTGCACGCGACTTATAAAAAGCTCAAGGCCCGCTATCGTTTTCTCCTCTTCAGAAGCTTTAGCGACCTTCTTAAAGCGCTCTATGAGCATTGTAAGATCGCACTTTTTAGCTTTGGGAGGCGTAGTTGTTATAAGGCTAAGCGTGCCCTCAAAGAGGTGGTAGTCGTCAACTTCAAAGAAGAAATTCATAATGGTAGGGATAGAATGAGGGTAGCGCTCAGAGAGCATTCGAACCTTCTCGAGCTTTTCATTTTCCGGAATGAGCGCGAATTGGCTACATGCATTTTCCTTATGATTGAGACAGAGTTCAATTTCAAGGTCTTCACAATCTTTCTGCAACCATTTTGCCGCATATTCATTCATAAAAATTGTTTGGCCAAAATCATTAGGATGTAGGGGGTCAACACCAAGTTCAAAGAGCTTTGAAGTGATGGTATCATCCTTTAGCATCATAGCTGCATGGAGGTAGGTATCACCAGTCGCGCTTCTAAAGGCGGGGTCTATCCTTAAGTCTAGGCATTTAAGGCTTGCTTTACTGAGTCCTCTATGAATTATCTCATACATCTCTGTACTTGTTACCCGAACGCCTAAATCCATATAGTGGCAAATGAGGTTTTCATCACCCCCACATGCTACTACTGCAAATTCTGCTTCGAGAAGGCGCTTCTGAACGGCAGGGCTACTAGACGCCAAGTCACTTGCTTTTTTTCCTGCACTATTTAAGGCAAAGACGTTAGTAGGATGGCTTAAAAGTCTATTTACAAGGGCAATATCACCAATTTCTGCTGCGTAATGGAGGGTGGTCATCTCATCTTGACCTATTCCGTCAGTTGCTACATTGGCATCAAGCAGCTGGTTTGCCACTTCAACGAGCTTTAAGCTAAGGGCCTTGACTAGGTAGTAGCTAAAAATCGGGCATTTGTGTTTTAGAAGCGTAGATAAGAGGTAAGAGCTGGAGCTGTCAACCTCGTACGTTTGGATGAGGGTAGAAATAAGTTTATAAGAGGCCTGTTTTGCAAGGCCGGGATAGCTCTCGATAAGGCGTGTCATAAAGAGAGGATATTTTGTGCAAACGTATTCAAAGGCTTCATCTGAATAGACTACCTGGTTTTTTGAGACAAGTTTCAAAAGTACGTTTTGCCACTCATGGTCTCTAAAGTCCTTTTTAAGGCCTCTCTTTTCTAATTCACATGGTGTAAGCGATGTGAGGATAAGCTCGGCACAGTCTAGTTGGTTTTTGCTTACGGCTTCTCCAATAACATTTTTGTGAAGCGGATCAGCCCCAAGTTCCAAAAGGCGCTTTACAGCATCTATGCGCCCTTCTATAGCAGATGCTTTAAATAATTTCCGGCCTATTGGCTCTTGTGCAAGTGAGGGGGTCTGTTCCACACACTTTTCTAGAACTTGATAAAGTTTGTTATTTAATAAGACCAGTCGAGGAAATTCCTCGAAAACAAACCCTAAGTCGATAAATCTACATAAAAGTTCACTATTTTTCTGGCTGAGACAAAGTGTATTGATATCTGCCTTATCAAGCTCCTCTATAAGTGGCAAAGTGGCCGCAGTACAAGCGAGGTCTGGATACGTTTCAGAGAGTAAGAG
>JAYRNE010000137.1:0-3549 GCA_041912355.1 Chlamydiales bacterium | reverse complement strand
GGAATAATGCCCCCTCAAAAAGAGTTATGGAGCGCTTAGGGATGACCTATCTTATGTCTTTTGAGTTTCCTGGGTTTTCAAAAGACGATCTATTTTGCAACCATGTTCTTTATGTGAAAGAAGCTACTTAACACACTTGCAGCATTGAACCTAAAAACGGCAGTTGGAGACGCTAAAGAGGCTGTAAAAACTGCAAAACTTCGGTGGGAGCATAGAGGTCGTTATGGCCTGTATGTGGAATAAGATGCAGCTTTTTTGGTTCTGAAAGGGCGTTATAGAGCTTTTGGGCCATCTCTTTGGGGATGATGTTGTCGTTTTCACCCTGTAAGATAAGGACGGGGGCATGCACAAGGCCTGCTTTTGCTAAAGAGTCATACTTGTCTTTAAGAAGCAGGCGGGAGGGGATGAAGGGGTAGTGATAGGCTCCAACATCTTGCAGCGATGTGAAGGGGGCTTGCAGGATGAGGCCATGTATAGGATATTCTAGCGCCATCTGAATGGCAACAGCTGCACCAATAGATTCTCCATAGAGTACAACTTTTTGGCCTTTAAGATACTCTAAGGCGCCTCTTGCATCAAGATAGAGGCCCTCTTCTGAGGGATAACCTGGATTTTCGCTATAGCCCCGATAGGTAAGCAAAAAGACCCCAAAGCCATGCTGCAGATAGGGTTTTACAAGGCTTGCTCTATAGCCAATATGCCCGGCATTGCCGTGAAAATAGACGAGTGTTGGCATCCTAGAGTTTTGAGGAGGGGCATACCAAGCTTTAAGTGTAAGGCCATCTTTAGTTGTAAGCGTTACAGTCTGCATTTCAGGAACGCCTGCTTGTTCTGGCGTGATGTCAGAATAGGCGGGAAAGTAAATAAGCCGCCTCTGAAAAAAATAAAAGAGTGCTAGAAGGACGCAGTAAGCAGCAAAGATGTTTAAGATAAGTGAAATCATGATGCTCCACTTTTAAGGGAGTATAGGTTTACAACTAATCCAAATCAAGAAAATAAAATGGGCTTTCAAAACAAAAAGTTTGTCCTGGAGGCTGAAGGCCTCTATTATGATAGCCTAGGGCAACGCCCTAGAATATGTAATAAAAATAGTTAGCAGGCTGATGGCCTGCCTTATAGAGAGCACTGAAGGTGCGAATGAACAATAGAATTTGGCATATATCGCGCTTACAGCGCTTGCTATAATGCAGGCCTTCAGCCTGCCAATTTACTATAAATGCCCTTACCTAGGGCGTTGCCCTAGGCTATTATAATAGAGGCCTTCAGCCTCATGTCCCTTTTGCCCTTTTTGCTTGCAATAAAAAATTAATTTGATAAAGTGGGGAAAAATGGGAGATTTTTTATGAAGATGCGTACAGCAGTACTAGGCCTTACAGTTGCGTTTGGAGCTATTTTTGGGTCGCTTAATGCCGATGCGCCAGAGCTTACATCTACAAAATTGCAAAATCCAGAAGAAATTATTAATCGATCACTTGATTATGCAAAAAGTCACGATCAGTTTCGTAACCTGTTTTTTACTGAGCATGAAGATGAGTTTGTGCGCCTTGTAAAAGAGGGGCAATCGCCAAAAACGCTTATGATAAGCTGCTCAGATTCCCGAGTAACTCCAGAGTTTATAGTATCAGCAAGACCGGGCGACTTTTTTGTTGTGCGTAATGCCGGTAACTTTGTGCCAACATATAACACAGCTATAGCCTATGATGGCGTAGTTGCCTCTATCGAATATGCTGTAAAAGTAGTGGGCGTAACAGATGTTATTGTTTGTGGCCACTCTCAGTGTGGTGCTGTTCAGGCACTTTTTTATGAGCCAAGTATGCTTATGGGGCTTCCTGTAGTGCAAAAGTGGCTTCAATGGGGTGATGAAGCAAAAAAGATGACGCTAGAATCTTTAGGTCCAAATGCCTCAAAAGAAGATAAGTATAGTGCAGCGGAGCGTCTTTCAGTAGTCTATCAGATTGAGCACCTACTTAGCTGTCCTTATATTAAGAAAGCAGTTGAAGATAAAAAACTTTACTTACATGGATGGCATTTTAACATAGAAAAAGGTGAAATTACCTACTTTAATCCTAAGACAGGCCATTTTGAACCTTTAACAGGCCTCTTGAGGTAGTTGCAATAAATTGCAAAGAATAGCACAATTACACCCAAGTATGAGAGGTGAATTGTGAAGAAATTTCTGTTAAGCATTAGTTTATTGCCATGCGTTCTTAATGCAATGAATGTAAAAACGCAAAAGGCGCTTTTTCCAGATGCTGAACTTCGTGCTGTTATCTCTCAAGAGAGAGAAATTTCTAAGAATTGGTTTGCCTGGAATGTACTGCAGCATCCAGAGCGCGACAAGTGGATTCCGCTCTATGTTGCAGCATTAGAAAATCAAGAGCGCCCCTCCTGCCAACGTATTGCCAAGAAGCTCCTTGCTAAGTTTGTTAAGGATTATCAAAAGCATGCTAAGGAGCTTGGCTTAAATGATGATATTATTCAAAGCATTAAGCGTAATGCAAGGGTAAAAAAGTCCTACAATAAAAGCTCAGGTAAATCGGCAAAAAAGCGTCTTGCTCTTCGCAATGAGGCTTTAGAAAAAATTAAGAAGATGCATCTGCCAGTTTCAGATTTTCGTGAGATTGCAAAGAACCGGCGCTTTATTCTAAAAATGAAAGAGGCCCTTCGTCTCTATAACAAACACGATCCAGATTTCAATGCGATCAGGTTTTTGGTAAATGATAAAGTAGACTATTCCTATGATCCAGAGCGCATTGTCGATATTCCTGGTTGTCAAAAGACGCTCTTAGTGCCCCATCCAGTCTCAGAAAAGTACCTTTCGCTCTATTACCAAGCAGCTATGCAGCATAATGTCCCTGTTCTTATTACTCTCTGCTCGCCCTATGAAGATAAAAAGGAAGTACTGCCCTTTTGGGAAGATAGAGTGGTAAAGGCTGAAGGGGGTAAAGAAATTCGCTGCACAAAACTAGATGAAAAGGTGATCTATCAAAGTCCCGAAGTTGCTGAGATTAAAGATACTGCAAGAGCGCGTGTAGCAAAAGCTGGCGGTTTAGTACCAGAAGAGTTTTATCCGCGAGTAGTTGAGCGTCGTCTTCGCATAGAGTATGATGGCAAAGCCCATGAAGTTGTCCATCTACACTATGAAAACTGGCCAGATCATCAAGAGGCTCCTGATATAAACGCTCTACATATCCTTATAGATAGGCGAGATAGCCTTTTAACAAGTAAAGATGACATTGTCATTCTAAACTGCAAGGCAACAATTGGAAGAAGCGGCACCTTTTTCTTAACAGACTGGGGCAGAAAACTTGTTTCAGCTATGGCTGAAGAGGGGATTCCTTTTTCAGAGATGACTTTAAATTTTGCTGAGATGCTCCTCGAGGCGCGTAAGTTTCGGCCAATTTTAAGTGGTAATCCCACCCAGCTTCGTCAGGCTATGGATATTATTGGCCTACATTTTGAGAGACTTCAGGAAAAAGCGGAACTTTGATATGCTATTGCCCTAAAAATGGGTAGGCATATGAAGGCGTTTGAAACTTTTGATATTTG
>JAYRNE010000136.1:0-5468 GCA_041912355.1 Chlamydiales bacterium | reverse complement strand
TTAGGTCCTTTATGTCCTTTTCTTCTTCTTCATCATATTTATTTTTTAAGCTTTGGATAACTGTTGCATCGGCAAGGGTGGTGAGATCTCCTAATACCCGGCCCTCTGCGATGTCCCGAAGGAGGCGGCGCATGATTTTGCCACTTCTTGTCTTCGGAAGGTCGGATGTTATAATAATTTTTTCAGGACGGGCGATGGGGCCTATTTTTCGTACGATGTGCTGCGAAAGTTCTAGTTCAAGGTCTTGAGAGGGGGTAGTGCTATCCTTCAGCAAGACAAAGCAGACTATGCCCTGCCCCTTAATAGGGTGTGATATGCCCACGACGGCAGCTTCTGCCACTTTAGGAAAGTCAACAAGGGCGCTTTCTATTTCCATGCTGCCAATTCTATGGCCAGAGACATTCATCACATCATCAACTCTTCCATGCAGCCAAATATAGCCCTCTTCATCTTCGCGTGCACCATCGCTTGTAAAGTAGTGCTTACCCTTCCACATCTTCCAGTAGGTGTCATAGTAGCGCTCAGGGTCGTTGTGGATGCCCCTTAGCATAGAGGGCCAGGGAGACTTAATTGCTAAAAAGCCATTAGAGGCTGGATTTCCTCTATCATCTAAGATGGCAGCTTCTATGCCTGGCAGGTTTCGGGTGGCACTTGCCGGCTTTAGGGGGGTGTGCGCAGGCATCGGAGCAATCATAATAGAGCCAGTTTCTGTCTGCCACCAGGTGTCGACTATTGGGCACTTCTTTTGGCCTATATGTGTGTAGTACCACATCCAGGCTTCGGGGTTTATAGGTTCGCCAACAGAGCCCAGAAGGCGAAGGGAGGAGAGGTTGCATCCTTTTGGCCACTCTTCGCCCCATTTCATAAACATTCTTATTGCTGTGGGGGCTGTGTAGAGAATCGTTACGCCATACTTTTCTATAAGTCTCCAGAAGCGGTCTTTTTGGGGCCAGTCTGCTGCGCCCTCGTAGATAACCTGCGTGCAGCCATTTGAAAGGGGGCCATATACAACATAGGTATGGCCGGTAATCCAGCCAACATCTGCTGTGCACCAGTAGACGTCGCTCTCTTTTAGGTCAAAGACCCATGATGTTGTTCTATTGGCGCCTACCATGTAGCCGCCAGTTGTATGTACAATACCCTTAGGCTTGCCTGTTGTTCCTGAGGTATAGAGAATGAAGAGCCTATCTTCAGAGTCCATCTCTTCTGGCATGCAGTCGGCGCTTGCAGTGTGCATGAGGTCGTGGTACCAGTGGTCTTTTCCGTCAAACATCGCAATGGGCTGATTTGTATGCTGCACAACAAGAGCATGCTGCACAGTAGGACATTCACCACGTGCTTCATCGAAGGCATCTTTTAGGCGAACGATACCCCCTTTTCTGAAGCCTCCATCGGCAGTAATTACAAGCTTTGCACCGCAGTCTATGATGCGCTCTTTAAGGGCATCAGCAGAAAAACCTCCAAAAACCACAGTATGAACGGCACCAATGCGGCTGCAGGCGAGCATGGCTATAACGGCCTCTGGAATCATAGGTAGGTATATTGCTACCGTATCACCTTTTTGTATGCCGAGTGACTTTATGACATTTGCGCATTTATTCACTTCGCGGTGAAGGTCTTTGTAGGTGAGTGTTCGTGTTTCTCCGCGCTCGCCCTCCCAGATAATAGCTGCTTTATTTTGTGTGGGGGTGTTCATGTGGCGGTCGAGACAGTTATATGAAGCGTTAAGTTTGCCCCCAATAAACCACTCAGCATAGGGCGAATTCCATTCAAGGACCTTCTGCCAGGGTGTGAACCAGTCGAGGTGCTTTGCCTGCTCAGCCCAAAACCCTTCGCGGTCCATCTTTGCAGCAAGATAAAGCTCAGCAGCAGAGTGGCTTGCCTTTTGCTGAAACTCTTGTGAGGGATAAAAGATTTTGTCTGAGAGTAGTTTTTCCATGGCTCGTCCTTTGGCTTAGGTTGCCCAAAGAAAATAGTCGGTGGCGGGGATTTACTTCAAACAAAAAGGGACATGAGGGAGATAAGACCCTTCTGGTCCTTTTTTAGATAAACAAAAGCCTCATACCCAAGAAAACTAAAACTCCTCCCATCACCCTATCGATGGATGACTGGTAGCGTAAAAGCTTTTGGTGCAGCTCTTTTGCGGTTACGAGATAGGCAAGAAGCGAAAACCAGCCTATGGTGATGCCCCAGTTGATCAAGCCGTAGGTTATCTTTACTGAAATTGGGGTAGTTTGGGTGATAAACTGAGAAAAGAGGCTGATGAAATAAAGGGCGCACTTTGGGTTTAAGAGGTTTGTTAAAAAGCCCTGCATGAAGGCTTTTTTGCCGGGAAGTTCGCTTTCGGCTTTTCTGTAGTCTTTTTCTTCTTTTATGCCCTTTTTAAAAGAGCTTACTATGCCCATGGTGCCTATGTAGAGGAGGTAGCAGGCTCCTATATAGGTAAGGAGGGAGTAGACAAAGGGGCTTTCAGCAATAAGTACGCCAATTCCAACTATCGTGTAGGTGATATGGGCAATAAGGGCACAGGAGACTCCAAAGGCAGTTTGTAGGCCATTTTTTCGTGAATAGACAAGGCTGTTTCTGAGCACGATAAAAAAGTCGGGCCCAGGGCTCATAACAGCAAGTAGAGAGATGATAAAGACGGTAATCATTAAATGCCTATTACTTAAGTACCTTAATTATAATGAACCTAGTTGATAAACGCAAGCAATTTTATTAAAATCCGGGGAGAGATCGCTCTTTTTTTATATTAAGAACTTATGTTACGTTGCTCAATGTAAGTGAGGAGGTTTCTATGCAAGCACCACGTGGAGCTACAGTATTTCAATATTTTACAGATAATTTACAAAAGATGTTTCTGGAAGGAAAGGGCAATGAGGTGCGAAGAGGGACAATTACTTTGCGCGTAGTAGCTATTGCTGCTATGGCATTTACTGCTTTAGCAGGAGTTTCCTCTTTGTCACTTGGATTTGGGCTTTCAAGATTTACATTTGGTCTATCTAATATTATCTTCTTACCAGCTGCAGGGTTGCTTTTCTTAGCATGCTTTGAGGCGTATAAGGTTTATCGATGCGCGGATATCATCATCCAAAGGGCGAATAACCAGGAAGGGACAGTAGGCTATTTGGCGCAAAATGGTGCCGATGTGGCATTAGGCGCACAATGGGTGCAGCGTTTACGTGCTGAAATTGACGGCACTCTTGTCTTACAGTACCTTATGAATCGGCCTCAAACGCACTAATGTTATTCTCTAGCCAGTAGGCAATCTGGCGGGCAAGGTCCCGCTGGAGAGGGACGTTGACAACATCGTAGGTGGTGTCAATGTCTGTCAGCTGGCCAAGAGAGAATCTGTTGATATTGTGACTTAAGTTATAGTAGCGATGGTCAAATTCACACTGACCCATAATATAGGCAGGGCCTAGTACTTCTTGATTAGTAGCCGACCGAACAAGGGTTACCTTTGCTAAGACGCGACGTCTTACTTCATCAGGAATTAACTTCTTTTTGCCATTTTCAAGCTTGTGTGGGTCGTAGCGAAAGCCAATATTTTCACTTTTTGTGTCTAAAAGGGTTACCTTTAGGGTGTACTCTCCACCTGATCGAACGTAGTTAAAGCCTGTTTCCTTTTCTATCTGGGCAACAAGTTCTGTTGTCAAAAGTCCATCGCCATCGCCATAGGCATATGGAATAGAGAGGGTGCGGGCATTTGCTTTAGAGTAGTTATTCGCTACATGCCATCCGCAGGAAGTTGTAAGAAATAGTAATGCAAGGGCTAAACGTTTCATTTTTGCTGTAGCTCAATTTCATCTGCATAGGGCTTTAGGGCATCTAGGCGCTCTTTACAGCTTTTAGAAATCTGTGTTTCAGGAAACTGCATGGTAGCTGTGTGGTAGTAAAGGACGGATGCCTTTGGCTGTTTTTTGCGCTCATAAAACTGTCCTGTTTCATAAAGAGCGTTTGCAAAGATTTCCTTCATCTCGTGGAGGTTATCTTCTGCTTTTTGTATTTTTTCATCCCTTGGAAAGTCCTGGGCAAACTTTTTTACGTTTATCTGGGCAAGGGGTAGGATGTCGGGGTTATGAACGTCGATTTGTGCCTGCTGGAGGTATACACGTGAGATTAGTGAGTAGGCCATTGAGGCGTGATCAGTTTTTGGAAATTTGCGAATTACCTGGCTATAGGTGTCGATGCTCGAGCGAAACTCTTCGCGTTTTCGTAAAAGATCGGCCTTAGAAAGAAGGGCTTTTGCTGCTGTTTCACTGTGCGGAAGTGAGGAGATGATTTCGTCATATATCGTAAGAGCTATGTCAGTATCTGGCATCCAGGCTGGCAGTTTTTCGTAGCCTAAGAGGTGGCGCTTTGCACCCTTTTTGAAGGCATCGCCGATAGCGAGTTTGTACTGAAAGGTCTCTTCAAAGAAGGTTGGGTGGGCATTTTCTGCAAGGTATGTAGAGAGGTTCTGGTTTGCTAAGTCCTTGTCGTCAGCATAGTAGTAGGAGACGCCTAGGAAGTAGTAGGCCTCTTTTGCCCAGGAGCTATCTGGAAAGCTGATGGTGACTATACGGAATTGGTGGATGGCCTCATCCCAGTTTTCGCTGTTTAGAGCTTTAGTGCCTAGGTTATAGTGTTCCTCCACGCTCATGGTAGCCAAATCCTTGGTGTCAATGAGCTTGCCATTTTTAAGCATGTAGGCGGCATTAAGCTGCATGGTGGCTAAAGCACATACAAGAGAGAGAAGAAGTATCCGTAGTTTCACTATATCCTCAGGGAAAAGTTTCCTAAAATAGTACCCTAAAACCCTGTTTTATAGCGATAAAATACCGCTAGTAATTATATATACAAAATTTTATAATAGTGGTAGGGGTAATTGACCCAAAGGAGGCAGGATGGAAACAAAGTGGATATTTAATATAGTCCTCTTTTTAGCTATGTCGGTATTTACAGTTACCGCTTCGAGTCTTTTGGCAAACAATGTACCGTCATACCACGTCCAGCTAGTAGATCACCATGGAGGCCATGGTCATGGCCATGGATATCATCATGGTCATCACGGCTGTGGTTGGAATAACCATCACCATCATTCTTGGGGTGATGAAGATTAAAGGCAATTGAAGCCTTAGCTTAAGCAGGCTAGGGCTTCTTTTTAAAGGATAAAGGCTAAAGGATAAAGGCTAAAAACTTTTGTCCTTTGGCCCTTTGTTTTTTGCCACCCCCGGATGCGGGCGATTATTTATGTTACTTCGAATTTCACAAAGCTTGTGAGCCCAGCTAGCTCTTCGGTGAGGCTGTCAGCGGGTTCTATGCCGGCTTTAGCATCAAAAACAAGGGTGGAATGTTCCTGCTCTTGATTTGTGAAGGAAATTTCTAGAGGCATCGGGCCTTTATAGCGGTCGAGTACGCTTTGTATATGCAGAATGTGACTTAAGCGAACTTTAGAAAGGTCAATTGTTATTATGGCCTTTTCG
>JAYRNE010000135.1:0-7042 GCA_041912355.1 Chlamydiales bacterium | reverse complement strand
TGGGGCTTTTTACTTCGTAAATCTATAGTGCGCTACCAGACAGATCTCTGGCATTTTCAGCCAAAGCTTTTTTGGCAGGTTACTAAGGAAGGCTACATGCGGGCATCAAATCGCCTTATCACGCTTTTAGCATGGGCACTAGCGGCTCAGGTGATACTTGTAAGGGGTGGGGATTATGTGGTGCTCTTATGCCTTGGAGCTACACTCTATGCGCTACTAGCAAGCTTTTCTGATGCCATGGGCCAAACTCAGGCAATCATCGTCTCGCAAATTTTGGGAAGAAAAGAATATGGGGTTGTCTACAAGACATTGCTGCCAGCGAGTTTACTAACCTTTAGCCTTATTGCAATTATGGCATCTCCTGCATGGCTTTATAAAGAGTGCGTTTTAGGCTATCTCTTTCCTCATATTGATTTGGCCTCGAGAGTTTCAGAGAAACTGCTTTTAGGCGTCTGGCTTTCAGTTTCATTTCTTCTCATAAACTCAGTAGCCCAAGCCTGCCTTTGGGCCTATAAAGATGGCCTCTTTTTACTTATCGCTGGGTTCTATAACTGGATAGCCTACTTTGTCCCCATCTACATTGCCTGCAACTGGCTAAACATTTCTGCCGACAATGTCTGGCTTGTAATTGGCATTGCCAATTTTCTCTCGCTTCTCTTGCCTGCATTTAGGGTGAAGTGGCTAGTGACGAAATGAGGAGGGCTCGTATCACCAGCCCCCTTTAGTCGCTAGTAAATTGTTACTTGCTGCTACTACGCGTGCTGCAAGTTCTTCTTGCTTTTCTTCTAAGCTCGCATAGCCTATGGAGTCAGCTATTTCTTCTTTATCAATGCCTTGCATTTCTAACGCTTGCCACTGCTCCTTATACCGAGGAAAGAGCGTAAATATAAGGTCTGCTAATGAGAAAGGTTGATCTTTTTTATCTTCGTAGAACTTAGCTACTGTTTCAACAGTTTCTCCAAAGGCTTTACGTATTTTTGCATGAGGTTCTAGTTGGTACTTATCTACACAGGCTAAGAGTATACCTTGCCTTGCGGCAATTTTCTCTAATAGCGAAAGGGCGAAGGTGCGTTCAGCCTCTTCTAAGGTCTCATGGGCATGGGGATAGCCCATCAGGCCAAGGCGTATATGTTCATTATCTTCAGGCATTGTTTCATCAAGGTCGATGAGTTTTAGGTGGAGTGATTCATCCGGGGCGTTTGTGAAGAGAATGTTTGAATCTTCAAGAAAGCTGCACTTGCCATCCTGTGTCCTAAAAAGAGCACAAAGTATAAGGCCTTGTGTAAATGAAATTTTATTAATCATCTTATAAAAGGCTGTCCGTACATCTGAAGGGTAGCGTATATCAATTAGAGTATCATTGATTTTTGTAACTACATTTTGCACCATGGGCTGCAAAAAGCCTTCCACATTCGTTCTGACAAGAACAACTTCATCAGGGATGGCGGGTGTTTCAGTAGATTCTCTAAAAGTTGCACGCGGGGATACCTCTTCAAATGCACACTCATCATCACTTGAGGGTGGGGTAAGCACTCCATTACTATGACGAAGTTCTAAGCGTGCATCACCTAGTTTCACGTGTGAGCCATCGGTGACGGGAAAGGCGCTTTCGCATTTTACTATGTGGTCTTTATCATCGATTTGGACGAGAAATACCTCTTCACATGAAAGGTCATGGCTTTTAGCTTCATCTGACACGGGTTTTAGGTTGTAAGAACTAGAGCCCTCCTTTTCAAGAGAAAATAGGCACTCATGATCGTCAACGAGGCGGATTTTGGAACCCTCTTTTTCCACTTCGTGGCAGTCGACGGGGTTTGCAACCCAAGGCTTGCCATCCATAAAAATTGTAGTATAAATAATGGGTTTACCACGACGATTCAAACCCTCTTTACCGATAACCTGTGCGGCTGTTGCTTCAATAGCAAAGGGAACAGACTCTTCTAGATCAAGCGCTTTTGCAATGTCGTGGCAGAGCATAGCTTTTACAGAATTAATTTTGCCAGGTTTGAAGACTGCCTGGTGATTTACCTTGGTTGGAGAGGTGATAAGGCAGACATCATTGGCGTGTTGACCCTGTAGGGCGCGTAGCGGCGGCGAATCTGGGCGCGAAATTTTTTCTTTAACGCGTACAAGCTCTGAAACAGTTGCTGGCAAAGGCTGCGGTTCACCATCAAAAAAAAAGTTTACGTCGTGTTCCAGTAGGCTCCGTAAGATCCGTAATCTGAAATGCGCCTAAGGTCCCTGATAGTCCGGGAGTATTAAGGTGGGCAGGACTATTTGAACAGCTACTTGCAGAGCTGCTATAAGGTGAATCTATTTCTACGGATGACATACTTTTATCCTTGTATTAGGAAGAAAAGTATATAGCAAATTTATTCTGAAGTCAATTAGGGAGTGCTATTTGCAAATAAAAAGACAAGATTAAGAGCCTTAATCTTGTCCTTTTGGCTTCTTATTTTTGTTCACTCCAATTGGTGTGAACAAATTCACCTCGTGGCCTATCCAGCCTTTCATAGGTATGCGCTCCAAAGAAGTCGCGCTGGGCCTGTAAAAGGTTTGCTGGCAGCCGCTCACTTCTATAGCCATCAAAGAAGGCAAGGGCGGTGCTGATGCAAGGTGTGGGTATGCCGCTTAAAGCTGATAAAGAGACAGTATTTCTCCAAGCACCTTCTGCTTTTTTAAGCTCTTCAACAAAATAGGGGGCAAGTAAGAGGGATTCAAGCTTTGGGTTTTGGGTGTAGGCATCTTTAATTTTGCCTAAGAAGGCAGATCTGATGATGCAGCCACCGCGCCACATAAGAGCAATGGCGCCAAAGTTAAGCTTCCAGCCATACTCTTTTGCAGCTTCTCTCATGAGCATAAAGCCTTGAGCGTAGCTTATAATCTTTGATGCATAAAGAGCCTGCTCTAGATCGCCTATACACTCTTTTCGCTCTTTTGTTATGGGATGTATTGTGCTAGAAAGCGCTTTACTTGCCGCTTTTCGCTCTTCAATCATTGAGCTTAAAAATCGTGCAAAAACAGCCTCGCCAATAAGTGTAACAGGCATTCCCATGTTCATGGCGTCAATGGCTGTCCATTTGCCTGTGCCCTTCTGGCCGGCAACATCGAGGATTTTTTCTACTAGGGGAGAGCCATCTTGATCTTTTACAGCAAAGATTTGGCTTGTAATTTCAATAAGGTAGCTGTCAAGTACACCCTTATTCCAGGTTGTAAAGGTTTTTGCAAGCTCATCTGATTGCATGTTAAGCCCGCGCTTCATGATGTCGTAGGTCTCAGAGATAAGCTGCATGTCGCCATATTCTATGCCATTATGGACCATCTTCACATAGTGTCCTGCTCCATCATCGCCCACCCAGTCGCAGCAGGGTTCATCGCCCACTTTTGCTGCAATAGCTTGAAAGATAGGCTTTACGTGTGGCCACGCCTCAACGTTTCCTCCTGGCATAATGGAGGGGCCGAACCTCGCTCCCTCTTCACCGCCAGAAATGCCAACGCCTAAAAATAAAAAGCCCTTTTCTTTAAGCTCTTTTGTGCGTCTATTTGTGTCTACGAAGTTAGAGTTGCCACCATCGATGATGATGTCGCCTGGCTCCATGTAGGGAAGGCACTGGTTGATAAGATCATCTACGGCAGCGCCGGCTTTCACCATCAGCATAACCCTACGAGGTCTTTTTAGCGCTTTAAAAAAGTCGGCCATGGTATGGGTGCCTACAATGCTTTTGCCTGCAGCTGGACCCTCAATAAATTCATCTACTTTCGAAACTGTGCGGTTATAAACAGCCACTGTATAGCCGTGATCGGCCATATTTAGCACCAAATTCTGCCCCATTACCGCCAGGCCAATCAATCCAATATCCGCCCCTAGGCTCATATTTCCTCCGTTTCATCCTTCATAATTCATACTTCATACTTTAGCGTGTTCGTTCCCGGCGCGAATTGAACGCGCGACCTGACGCTTAGGAGGCGTCCGCTCTATCCACTGAGCTACGGGAACATAAAAAATCTTTAAGCTGCACTACCTCTTGCTCTAGGCGCGAGGTGATCTTTAGTTGCAGGGCCTTGGCATCTAGTTCACCAAATTCTGAAATGTAGATTGGCTTGCCAAAGACACATGCTGTTTTTGCACCAAAGAGAGTAGGGTACTTTTTGTTTTTTGGCCAGGCTTTATAGCTGCCATGAATGTAGGCGGGGATTATGCATGCCCCAGACTTGCGTGCCAGCATGCCTATACCTTGTTTAAAGGGTGCCATAGTGCCATCACGGCTTCGTGTTCCTTCAGGAAAAAGAAGGATCTTTTTACCTTCTTGTAGTAGCTCTAAAGCCTGTTTTAATGCACCTGTGTCATTAGCAGCTTGTAAGGGGTGCGCGTTTAGTCCTGTGATGATGGGGCGAAGCAAGGGCACATCAAAGAGCGTTTTTCGTGCAAGAAAATGAATAGGCTCAGGCCATGAGGCCGCCACAAGTGGCGGGTCAAGAAATGAGGCGTGATTAGCCGCAATAATAGCCCCATCAGGATAGGTAACGCCTTCAGGTATATATACCTTATGGCTGTAAGCAACCTTGAAGAGGCCTTTTAGGGATAATTGGGATATGCGGTAAAAAAGACTCATTGGTTTGTTAGAGGTTTATCCTGCAGCTCGCGCGTTATGTTAATAATCTGGTTTACAACTTCCACGGGCGTAAGGTTAGAGGTGTCTATGATTGTGGCATCGCTTGCTGGTCTCATAGGGGAGATGTCGCGGCTTGAGTCCAATTTATCGCGCCTGTCAATATCATCAAGAACGTTATCGAGTGTAAGCGAGATATTTTCGGGGTCTTTTGCAATAAGTTCGTCGTAGCGGCGCTTGGCGCGAACTTCTAAAGAAGCTGTAAGAAATATTTTTATATCAGCGTCGGGAAAGACTACAGTCCCCATGTCGCGTCCTTCAAAGACAGCATTTACTCCGTGCGCAAGCTCTCGCTGTGTGGCAACAAGCTTATTGCGAACAGCGCCAATAGCTGAAACTTTAGAAACAAGGCCCGTTACCTCTTTTGAGCGGATATTGCCAGTAACATCCTCACTTCCTAAGAAATAGCGTTTTTGGTTGTAGTGGCTTTCGATAGTAACAGGGTATTTGTCTAAAAAGGCTTGTAGGGCTTCTGGATCGTCAAGGCTAATGCCATACTTGATAACGCCATAGGTAATGGAGCGATACATCGCTCCAGTATCAAAATAGGTATAGCCAAGTTCATCAGCTAAGTTCTTTGCTACTGTAGTTTTTCCTGTGCCAGCTGGTCCATCAAGTGTGATAATCATATAGTATGCCTCTTAGAGAATCGTTTTTGCTTTAAGCCAGAAATAGAGAAGCGGTGTTGTAAAGAGGAGCGAATCGACTACATCCAGCATGCCGCCAAAGCCAGGAAGTGTGCTTGAATCTTTAACCTCGGCATCGCGCTTTAATAGCGATTCAGCAAGATCGCCAATTTGGGCGACGATGCTAATAAGTGCGCCAAGTAAAATGGCCTCATACCAACTTACCTGAAAGCTACCCTGCGCATGAAAATAGATAAAGAACAAAACGCTCGCTACAACGCTTCCAACAAGACCTCCGATGGCACCTTCAATCGTCTTTTTAGGAGAGAGTGTTGGAGCTAAACGGTGGCTTCCAAGGAGTTTGCCAGCAAAGTATGCTGATGTGTCTGTCATCTTTGTAACTACGAGGAGGTAGACAAGCCAGGATGATGAGGCTAAAAAGTTAATGTCTAGTAGGAGGCTTAAAGGTAGAGTAATGTAGAGAATGCCAAAGAGTGTTGTGGAGAGGTTTCTAATTGCCTGCTCATGGTTTGAAAAATATGCCATAAAGGCAATTGCCATAAAGCTGAAAAGGGCGGGCAAGAGTAGCTCGTTAGTTCCAATGCTATAGTGCAAAAAGATGTAGAGAATCGAAAATAATATAGGAAACTTTTTAAGAGGAGCAATTCCTTTAGCTTCGCTTAGCTGATAGTATTCAGAAAGGGCAGCGGCCTGTCCAAGAGCAATTGCCAGTACAAAGAGGTATTCAAAAGGTGGAGTATGGGAGAAGAGTATTACAATAGCTGCAAAGATAATCCCCAAAAAGCCCATGAAAAAGCGTTGCTGAAAGTTTGAAAAGTGTGCAATGTTCATCTCTTACTTCCTAGCGACCTCCCAGGCGCCTTTCTCGTGTTTGATAGTTTCGAACTGCCTCTAAAAGGTGCTTTGAGCTAAAGTCAGGCCAAGTAACATTTTCGATGTAGACCTCACTGTAGGAGCTTTGCCAGAGTAAAAAGTTCGAAAGCCGGCTTTCACCGCTTGTGCGTATAACAAGGTCTGGATCTGGTAAAAACTGGGTGTCAAGGTGATCACTTATTGTCTTTTCAGTGATATTTTTAGAGTCAATTTTTTCAGCCACTATTTTGGCAACAGCCCTCACAAGCTCATCTCGGCCACCATAGTTTATGGCAAGTACGAGGGTAAATTCCGTGCAGTGCGCCGTTCTTTGAATTGTTTCATTAAGAACGCTCTTCACACGTGTTGGAAGGGGATTTGTGTTGCCAATAGCAAGAAGGCGAATATTTTCTTCGACAAGCTTTTGCTGGTAAGAGATAAGGTATTCTTCAGTAAGTTGCATAAGGTGCTGCACCTCATCGCCTGGCCGCTTCCAGTTTTCGGTAGAAAAGGCGTAAAGCGTCATTACCTTTATGCCGAGTTCTTTTGCTGCTCGCACAATCTTTACAACGCCCTCATAGCCTGCCATATGTCCCTTTTCGCAAGAAAGCATGTTGCGACTTGCCCAGCGTCCGTTGCCATCAGGAATAATGGCCACATGCTGCGGAATATGCCTAGAATCAACCTGAGCAAGCTCTTCGGCTGAGTAGGAGGGGGTGAGTGACTGTAGTAGCTCTTTTGCCATTAAAAACCCTGAAAAATAAGTTATTCATTATAGCTGATTGGGGGATTTTGTGGGTGAAAAAAAGGACCTAAAAAGGACATAAAGGGGAAATTTTGCATGCAGTATTGGTTGTTAACCGTCGGGCACGG
>JAYRNE010000134.1:0-2391 GCA_041912355.1 Chlamydiales bacterium | reverse complement strand
CCTACCGGGATGGCCACTTTACTCACTAAGATTGATAAGTGTTTAGGAATAAGACGCGAAATTCTTTTTTCTCCCATAGCACCAGCTTCAGCCCGAGGAGAAGCTTGAAACTCAGGCATACTAGGGCTTTCACCAACCTTGCTCATAATGCCCCCATACTTATACTTGTATTATATAAACTATTTGAATTTTGAGCAAGGAAAGCTTACAGCCCCCTCTAAATAGAGGGGTGGTTGCTACTGAATGCTAAGGCGCTTTAAGGATATTTCTAAGTCACAAGATCCCGAAAGATCGGCCCAAACTTTTTGACTTGTAGCCGCTTGCTGCACGCTTTGCTCCATTGATACCTCGGCAAAAGCTTCTCGGCTAGCGTCGGTAAGCTCACTCTCTATTGAGCGGCTAATGAGTATACCGCGTGCTTGTAGCCGTTCCCACTGATTTTTTGTGCTAAGTGGACACACTGCCTGAAATACAGGAAAAAGTGGGTTAAACTGTTGATTACATACTCTAATAAAGCTTTCAGCTAATTGGGGATTCGCCCAAGGAGAGACAATACCAGTATTACAGCCTTTATTAACTAAGGCACCTACACCTTCAACGGCTTTTGCAAATGATAAAGCTCTTGAAGGAAGCGCTAAATTACATACACGAAGAGCATTTGGCTGAGATTCTTTCACCATAATAAGCGCATCATCAACAGTAAGTGAAAGAGGATTACTCGCCACATCAAGTCCATGAATAAGATGAAAGCCATCAAGCTGAAAAGAGCGCTCTACAGCTGTTCGAATCGCCTTTTCTGTCATCGTTTCTACAGGAAGCTGCACAATAACTCGCTTTCCTGAAATCTCCTTAAGCGCTAAAGAAGCATCTACAGCATATGAAGAATCTGTAGGATACTGCACAGAATATCCCTCTGCATGCAGCATAAGGTCAAGCTGATTTGCCCAATCTACAAGTGTAGTCCCTGCGGGCAAAGAGCGTGGCGGCGTAATTCCTGCTGCAACAATAGACTTACCGTTCCACAGGGTGTTTTGAGTAGGGGCTGTCAGGAGTTTTACTGGTGCAAGTCGTAGGGTAGAAGAAGCAACTGCAAATGGTGTCATACGCATTCTCACTTTTAAGATTTAAAAGGCGCAAGGTTATACCTTTTAGAGCCTTCTAAATGCAAGTGAAATGAGCAACGCTTTACAGCCTCTTGCGCACATTATCCAAATAGGCTGGCAAGGTCTCTAGCAGGCTCTTAGCACGAACATCCCAGGTGTGGCGCTCGCGGATGGTGTCATGAGTACTTAGAACATCATGTAGCCTTGCTTGCTCATCGCTTAGAGCTTCTTTTATTGTCGCGTTTATATCCTTATAATGAGGCGACAAGAAATCTAATATGGCTTTTGGCTGGTAAAAGTCGTGCGAGATGAAGATGTTTTCGTTGCTAAGAACGCTTGCCCCTTGAGCTAGCCCTAACAAAAAGCGCTCATGAATGCCACGTTTAATAGTGGGGATGCTATTGACAACCACCTTAGCGCGGCTAAACACCTTTGCAAGCTCTTTGAAAGAGACTTCGCCTGAATAGCGAATGTTCTTCTTATCTTTAAGGGCATGTCGCCAGTTTGGCTCAACAACTTTTGAGCAAAAGATATCGACTGTATAGTCGTCGATATTCTGGACAATACGGAGGCGATCAAGGTTTCGCACATAGACTTCAAGCAGGTTTATCTGGCTAAAGAAGTCTAACTTCTTGTCCATGAGCTCCTTCTCAAATGGCCCCTGCTCTTCTACAAGCTCGAAAAAGGCCTGTAAGTGGGATACATGGGGGCTTGCAAGCACTTTCTCAGCAAGGCCAACCATTGCTTCAACACTTTGTGGGGAAAGCTGTTCGTCCCAAATACTCTTTATCGCATCAGGATTTACAAAGGTACCTGGAACAACAACATCTAAATCACGCATGCTCGCAAGCAATGCTTCCTTTGGTGCCAAATAGGATGCCGATATCGCATGTGGCATAAAAAAGATATTTTCCACACCAAGCTTTCGGTAAAAGCCAAAAGAGTCTTGCTCCATAAAGCTTGCCACAAGGTGGTTTGTAAGGCGAAGCTCTGGGTAATAGGTTGCAGAATCACAAAGTGGCGCATAGTGCGGAATCTTAAACTCGTGAAGGGCCGAATCCTCTGGAAGCAGTATATTAAAGCCAATCGTGCAGTCTGGCGCACTCGCCACGATCTTTGCAATTGCCGCTCCACTTTCATACTCTTCAAAGTCAAACGTTTCAGTCTTCACTCCAAGGCAGTAAAGTGCCTCTTCAAGACCCTCTGTAAAGGACTCGAGCACGCCAAATTGGCCTTTTGTATTTCTCAAAAAAACGACATTCTTAAGAGTCATATTAGAATTCCGCAT
>JAYRNE010000133.1:0-4807 GCA_041912355.1 Chlamydiales bacterium | reverse complement strand
TTCGCGCATCACCTGTTCGCGCCAGCCAAGCGCGACAGCTCGTAAAAGAGCGATAAGGGTTGTTGGCGTTGCCATAAGCACGCGCTTAGAAGCCCCATAGTCTATAAGCTGAGGATCGGCCTCTAACGCAGCGCCAAAGAAGGATTCTCCCGGTAAAAAGAGCACAACAAATTCAGGCGTTTGCTCAAAGCTTTCCCAGTAGGCTTTATCACTTAAGTCTGAAAGGTGCTTCTTTACATGCTTAGCATGTTCTTTTAACTTAAGAGCCTTAATCTCATCATTAGGAGAATCAATAGCCTCAAGGTAGGCTTGCAGGGGAGCCTTTGCATCAATCACAAGCACGCGCTCATTAGGGAGTTTTACGATAAGATCGGGCCTGTGGCGAACGTCTGCATTTGTCACCGTGTGCTGCGAGACAAAATCGCAGTATTCAACCATTCCAGCAAGCTCTACAACGCGCTTAAGCTGCATCTCCCCCCACTGACCACGTACATTTGATGCACGAAGTGAGCGCGAAAGCTTGTTAGTTTCCGCATGAAGCTGGCTTTGGACGTTATTTAAATTTTTAAGCGTCTCTGTGACTGATGCATAGGCCGATATACGGGTTTTTTCAAGCTCCTGAATTTTATGATCCACCTTATCAAGAGACTCTTTAAGAGGCTTCACAACCTCAGAGATTACCTGCTGCTTCTCTTTCCACTCCTGACGTATGTCTGTAGAGTACTTTTCAAAGGTAGTTTTGGCTACATCAAAGAAGGTAGACTGCTGCTTCTGAAGGGTATCTGCAGCCAGCGCCTTAAAGGAGTCTTTTAAAGCCTCTTGGGCATGAGCAATAATCTGCTTATTTTCTTCAGCCCTTTTATGCTCCTGTTCAAGGCGGACATTCGCTTGAGCAAGCTCTATCTGCTTCTTCGTAAGCTCACGACGTAACGCATAGGCCTGATAGGCAAAAAACGCTCCCACACCAAAACAGAAAATGGCTATGCCTTCTAACATATAAACCTCTCATTGGGGACCGAGTATAGCGTGTAATGCAAAAAGGATACAAGGTACATAAAGCTCGACAAAGTCGTGCTGATAGTCGTCACGGACAAAGTTCGCTATAGAGCGGTGCTGGAGATAACGCCCACAATTTAATTTCAATTATTTTTAATTATGTTCTATAATGGGTCTATATGGATACATCATTCGGAATAGGGTCAGCAAACCATCCTTGGATTCAGGCATTTGATGCTCTTGCCAGTCACTACCGGCGTTTGCATCCTGAAGATGCTGTGTGCCAAAAGCTTGCCGCACTTCATATTGGCCTTAAGCCTGTTACAGAAGCGGACAACCATTCCCTTCTTGGAAAAATTGACCTCAGAGAAGATGAGCAAGAGATCGTCAAAAAATGCAGCCTGATCTTTGAGATGCGACAGGTTGTCAGCAAGGGGGAGGTAAAAGAGGATAGTGCTCTTGCTTCAGAAATAGATGGGGTAGAAACCGAGGCACTTGAAGCGTTTAAAAAAATCGCTAGCGGTTATATTTCCCAAGAGGAAGAAGTAGTTGAGCTTGCGCTTTCTTTTATCCAAAAGTATCAGATTCAAGATGAAACGTTGCGCTCTCAATTAGCCATGATTGCCGCAGAACGTAACCCTAGGGTCTGTTCTGAAAAGATCGCGCAATTTCACATTACAACAAAATCCTTGCGCTTTGAAGTCGCAAAAGTAGCGATGAACAGCCAGGCGTGGGGAACATGCAAAAACATTTGCAACTATGAAATACCAGAATTTCATTACCCACTTGCAAAAATAGCATCAAAGCTTGATGCAAATGCCCTTGCCGCCCACATTAAACACTTTACCTTAACACCAAAGCAACGCTTGAAAGTTGCCTGCCTAGCAGCCGAGCAAAATCCAGAAGCCGCAGCAAAAAATTTTGCCTTTGAACGAGAGGATGAAAAAAGAACATTTGCCCGCCACCTTGCCTCCATCAGTGGCAAGGCCGCATCCACCTATATAAAACTTTCCGGAATTAAAGAAACCGAAGAACGCTACAAGATAGCGCTAATTGCCTTTAGCCAAGACCCTAGAGGCTGTGCAAAACTTATTCGGCACTATCAGCTTCCTGAAGAAAGTCAGCGCTTTGAGCTGTTAAAGATTGTGATTGAAAATGATAGCTCAAAGGTAGTAGAGCTCATCGCTGAATATGGAATCACTCATCAAGAATATCTCTATGAACTTGCCCTTCTGGCAGCCTCACAAGATGGCTGGAAGCTTTCTTCTGAAATTCCTAAGTTGCACCTTTCAGATCAAATATGTCGCTTTGAAGTTGCCAAAGTCGCGGCGGTGCAGAATGGTCTTGGGGCGGTCCATTTTTTAGAAAAGTATGACTTAACTCGCGAGCAGAATTTTGCCATTTTTCAAATAGCTATAGAGGAAAGAGGCCCCTCGGTTATCCGTCACCTAAAACCGTGGAATTGGGACATAAGCCGGCGTTTTCAGCTGGCACTTTTATCCCTAAAAAACTTTCCTCTAGAAACCCTAAAAGACCTTCGAGAGTTTGAACTTTCTGAAGCATACACCCATACAGTGACACAAGAGGCCACAAAGCGCGTATTTGCCTTCTTTTTCTTAAACCGCGCACAAGAGGTTCGCCAAAGTCTTGCCTCGCTACAGGAACTGAATTTGTCACCACTTCTTAGAGAGTCGCTAGAAGCGCAACTTGCCAACCCTCCAAAACTTCTTGATCTTCCAGTTTTTGCAACACTTAAAAACCAATTTCAGAAGGCTGAGGGAGAGCCTCTTCAGGCATGGCTGAGTACATTTGGCTATGCGTGTCATTTCTATGAAGTGACTAGTGTTGAACTTGAACCGCTTGTAGAGCAATTGATGGCATTACATGCACCGCAGCTTCGAGGGGAGCTTTCTGTGTATTGCTTGCAAATTCTCTCATCAGATGTAAAGGCCGTCTGGCGTCGCTGCCAGAGGCGAGATCCGATCCTAGCATGCCTACTCGCACCCGTCATGGAACAGGTGCCTGAGACCGAAACACTCCTAAGCAAAATAGAGGAAAATCGCCTTTTTAGAGATAAAAACAAGCAGAAAGTGTTGTATCAAGCACTTTTAAAAATTGTGACAAGTTGTGAATTGACCGCTTTTGAAAAAGCAGATGTTCTTCGTATGCTTTTCAAGGCACCCCAAGAAAAGTTACTTTCCTCTTTACAGATTGCCGAGGATTTATTGCTCTTTGGGCGGGCTCGAGAGCTTGTTCATATTAGGTCGCATCAAGAGCTTGAAGCGCAGCTATTAGAGACCTTTAGGGCGAGTTTTCAGCTCGAAACCCAAGCCGAGAACTATCAAGAGACCATTGGGCAATTTCGAAACAAAATTGCCCCTATGACCTATGCGGCAAAGCTTGCAAGCCTTCCAGAAACAGAACGCGAATGGGCAAAAAAGCTCTTTCGCACATACCTCCAAGCGGTGCTAGCCGGAGGCCTTGCCGACGTGCGCTACGACATTCGTGCAAGCTCTCACCTTGAACGGATATTTCGTGAAAGAAAAGAGCTCTTCGAAAAGTGGAAAAGGGGAGAGAGTCTCCTAGCATCAGATTTACTCCCAACAGCAAGTTCATCGCTGATCGTGCAAGATACAGATGATGCTTGCGATCTTCTCCTGCTTGGCACCGAAGTTAAAAATAGCTGCCTTCGCGTAAACGGTGAAGCAAGGCTAATAAAATGCTTGCTTGCCTATCTTTTGGACGGGAAAAACCGAGCTGTCGTTGTAAAGGAAAATGAACGGATTATTGGAAGATGCATTTTGAGAATATTGTGGGATGATGTTGCAAAAAAGCCCGTTCTATTCCAAGAAAAATCCTACATCAACCACGATCGCGAAGATGTCCAGAAACTTCTTTCTAAAATGTGCCAAAGGCGCGCTGAAGATCTTGGGCTTACACTTGTTTCAAGCATTGAAGGCGATCTCAAAAGGTATCCTAACAAAATTGAATCACTTGGCGGCCGCTCATTTTGTGAGTATGTCGATGCTTTAAAAGGGCATGAACTGACAAACAGCATCTTCACGCTTGAAAACTGTTTCACGGTTATCGAACAATAGCTCCGGCAATCACTGATGCAAGAACAAGTCGTTCATATTTTAAAAACCGTTCTTCCACTAAGGTGTTGATGGGCTTTCGTTCTCCTTTGATAACCCCTTCTCTTGTGTGTTTTTCGATGAGTGGCAGGGCTGATGCGTCTCTTTCTTGAATTCTTGTCACAGATTGTGTGGTTTTTAGCATAACAGCAGGCAGGCGATCAAATACCCGTGTGTATGCTGGTGCCTCTCTCATTATCTTTTGAAATGGTTCCTTCTCCTGCTCGTTCGGTACGCCTGGTGGACAGCTTTGGACATATTCAAGAAAATCCGGATACCTGCCAAACTGAACAACATCGCGAAGTGCAAAAATGGGACAGTTAGAGTGATCAGATTGGCGCGGTTTGATATAAAGGTGCACCTCGAGATTATTTGTATCTACTTTATCTCGTAAAGCGTGCACAATATTCATTCCATACCCAAAGTTTGCACTGTCAGTAATGACAAGATGCAATTTTCCACCTTTCATCTCAGCCAAGATCGGGGTTACGTGCACTCCTTGCCCACGTAAACCTGGGTGCCTCACGATAAAGGCACACCGGGAGTCCCGCTTGCTGCTTTGCATGACGGCTAAGTGATCTGCAAGTTGATGGGGCGAATCACAGACTTTACAGTCTATAGCTAACTTATTTCGTGTTTTTAAGTTATCCACCATAAGTTGAATGCCTTTTGTTGAA
>JAYRNE010000132.1:0-2891 GCA_041912355.1 Chlamydiales bacterium | reverse complement strand
CATGCTTTAGCCTCAGTGGATGTTCTTTTTCGATTTTGCGTTGTAGGTAAAGAAGGCCGTCTAAAAGAGCCTCAGGACGCGGCGGACAGCCCGCTACATATACATCAACAGGACTAATTTTGTCAACGCCCTGAATAATCGCGTAGTTATTGTAGATGCCACCTGAAGAGGCGCAATCGCCCATGGCGATCACCCACTTAGGCTCTAGCATTTGATCGTAGACAGTTTTTAGAACAGGGGCCATCTTTTGGCTAAGCCTGCCTGCTACTATAAGGACGTCGCTTTGACGGGGGGAGGCGCGAAACACTTCTGCTCCAAAGCGCGCCATATCATAGCGGCTTGCAGCTGTTGACATCATCTCAATAGCGCAGCAGGCAAGGCCGAATTGGGCTGGCCATAAGGAGCTTTTTCGTGCCCAGTTAATAACAGTTTCTAGTGGCCCAAATAAAAAGGGCGTTTTCTCTTTAGGGCTTACTCCCATTCAAGACCTCCTTTTTTCCATACATAGGCAAAGCCAATGGCAAGTACGACTATGAAAAAGAGCATTTCATAAAAGGCAAAGGCACCTATTTCCTGAGCAATAACTGCCCATGGGAACAAAAATATCACTTCTATGTCGAAGACTAAAAACATCAAGCCCACTAGGTAGTGTCTCAGCGGGAAGCGCTTTTGCAACAGGTGCGTCTCCGTTTGAATGCCTGACTCATAGGGCATAAACTTTACAGGCGACTTTTTGGAAGTAGGAAAGAGCCACGTCACCCCAATCATGAGGAGCGTCATCACCAGCACGAGCGCTAAATAAATATAAACCGAGTAAAATTCAGACATATTTTGTTCTTGTACTGGAAAGGTCACTTTTTGAGAAGTGAAAAGAGGTGGCTAATTTTTGTATGACCTACATAAGGTGCATTATTGCTCTGACTCCGTAAAACTTCGACTTCTTTTTACTTGCAAATATGGGGGGCTATTTCATAATTTTGTATCTTTAGGAATAACTTATGACGCTAATAGAGAGTACAGTTGTAGTTACTTGTGCAACTGGAGAAATAGGCAAGGCTATTGCAACGTCTTTAGCAAAAAAGAACAATCTGATTCTAGTTGGGCGAAATAGAGAGAAGTTAGAGGGGCTCCAAGCTGAACTTACTAGGCAATTTGCAAAACAATATTCTATCTGCCAATTAGACTACGCTGACCCGGTCGCGCCAAAAATAATGGAAGAAAAGGTACAAAATCGCGAGATTAATGGTTTTGTGGTAATAACTCCTCGCCCACAGATTGAGTTGTTGGCTGATCCTGCAAAATGGCAAGAGGTACTTGGAAGTTGTTTTACTGGTCCCTCTTCTGTTATGAAGGCGGCGCTTCCTCGCATGGCAAAAAACTCTAAAATAACAGTCATCTCAGGAATTACCTCTGTACAGCTAAGTCCAGGGTATACGGGCCCATCAGTGATACGAGGCCTTTGGCGTGCATTTGCAAAAGCGCTTTCATTCGAGCTTGGGCCTAAAGATATTCGGGTGAATACGGTCTCTCCAGGAACAGTGCTTACAGAGCACCATATCAGCCGCATTACAAAAAAAGCAGAAGAAAATAGTCGCAGTTTTGAAGAGCAGCTTAAGGTAGAGGTAAGTGAAACACCGCTTAAGCGTTACGCCACCGTTAAAGATGTTGCACAAGCTATGAAATTTTTTCTTAGCGACAAGTCATCTCACATTTCTGGCACTAATCTCCTTGTTGACGGCGGCATCACAAGAGCGGTGCTTTAGTCACCTTGGAGCTACTCAATAGGTCTCTTTAAACGACTGGGCTAAGTACTCCCGGTAGGTGTCAAAGACTTTTTGGGTTGTGTTGCTTTTGCTGTTATAGCTGTAAAGAGAGCTATCTAGATTACCGTCTTGAAAAATGCCAAATGATATGCGATCGACATCCATTTTTGGCACTTTATGGGCAATTGCTGTAACTCTGCCATCACTTTGGGTCATAAGCTCAAGGGCTTTTCCGAAATTGATAATAAAGTGATCTTGTAGTGGGGGAACGTCCACCCACTCGTTCTCTACAAGTCCCTGAAGGCCTTTTGTATTGCAAAAGAGGACGGTGATATAGCCATAGTCTTTATGTGCAGGAATTCCAAGAAGGTCTTTTTCGGGGCGATAGTGGTTAGCTGTAAAGTGGCATGTTCCACCACCTGAGCTGAGGTTTCCGGTAAGCTCGT
This sequence comes from Chlamydiales bacterium, assembly GCA_041912355.1. Taxonomy (GTDB): domain Bacteria; phylum Chlamydiota; class Chlamydiia; order Chlamydiales; family FEN-1388; genus SZAS-7. The sequence continues at coordinate 682 of JAYRNE010000132.1, read as the reverse complement.
CCCATCTATCTTCTGGTATTTCAAGCACTGCCAGTACTTTTTTTAGCACTTGAATTCCGACCTCGTTCATCTTCTTAGCAAGTTGAATGAGTTCTTCAGAATAAATGGCTTGTTGAGAGAGAGCTTCCCAGTCAGCTTTTTCAGCATAATGGGCTTCAACTTGGGCCTTTTCTCGGTCATGATACCCACCAAATCCAGAAAGTTTTGTCTCCTTTACCTTTTCTGACTTATAAAAGGAGTTCGCAAAGGCTGTTCCTACTTTTATAAGTTCGCGACAATCTTGAGGAATTTCCAAGTAGAAAAATCCATCCTTAAAGCTCTCTTTAAATTTTTTATTTACATCACTATCTTGTGACTCGAGTTCCCTTAGGCAAAATGCTTTGAAAGTGACATCTGATACCTGCATATCCTCTCCTTTTTGGCTTCAAAGATACTAAACTGGGTGATTTTACATTAGGGTAGGCTATACCCTATGCTTATTATTCCCAATATGATACAATATAAACTAAAAAATTTCTACATATTTTATGACGCCAGAAGAACATGTAAAAAGATACTGTACCAATTATGATTACAAGTTGAAGAAAATTTGTAAGCCGCTTGAGCAGTTGGGAGTAGACACCTTTTGGTACTATACCATCTCAGAGAGCGGGGAGTATACCTTTGTTGGAAATAAGGGAAT
>JAYRNE010000131.1:0-1522 GCA_041912355.1 Chlamydiales bacterium | reverse complement strand
TTCTAGAATCTGCTCCCTCGTAAGTGTTCCATAAAGGTCGTGGGCATAGTCTGGTACTTTGCCTAGAGCTAACTCGTTCTGAAACTCATAGCGCCAGTAGCCAACTGCAGAAGCAATATCAAGCGACATCCAGTAGCGGCTTGTAGCCTCGCTACGCTTACTTTGGGGTAATTTCTGCAGTAACTTTTCTAGTACCTTGTTCTCGTTATTTTTCTGAATCTTTTCTTGTATCAGTGAATGGACGCAATTTACAAGTAGCTCATCCCGCTTTTTGGCTGCCCATACAAGCACCTGGACAGGTATTGATGCATCGTCAGCCCTGCTATTTGCAAGCTTTTCATTAAAGATGATCATAGCAGTGTTGTACTTGCGGTCTTCGCAGTTATTGTAGGCAAGGCCCATACCAATTAATAGATGTTCTATTACTTCTAAGTAGAGTTCCTTTGTTTCTTCCTTGGTTTTACATTCCTTAAGGCGGCCTTTTAGCTGTACGGTATAGTGCTTGAGGATGTTTAAAACGATGTCTATCCTGCCGTTTTTCTTTGGTGGGTTAAGGGCATAGTTTAGCATTTTATGGAGCGACTCAAATACAAAGGCCTTTGTGTGATATTTTGTCGTGCCATTAGTGAGGACTTCTCCAATTTGGGCTGGAATAAGTTTGGGCTTACCAGGCTCAGGAACAAATGCATCTGCCTGGCGAACTATCTCCATAAGTTCAAAGATATTGCACTCCCCTACAAATGGGAGAACAGATGGCGGCTTTACCTTATAGTGTGATGTAGTTAACGTAAGCTTATCTAGGTCTTCATCTGTAAGCATGCGGGCAATTTCGGTGGGTTCGCCACCCTTTCTTAAGGCTGTGCGTTCATCTAAAAGGCTACCTTCGACATATTCGGCAAGGCGGGTTTCTGTGCGCTTGCCAGTAGTAATAAGCATCCACATCGTACCCAAAATAGTCCGATCGCCTAAGTCATCGATAATCTTGGGATCAATATCAAGAAGCTTTGCCTTTTGGATAAAGTCCTCCCGCCTTTCTTCATTCTCGCGGGCCTCTTTGTCTTTCATGCTGATAAGAAGTTGCTCTTTTATACGGCGAATACATACCGTGCAGCCATGCTCATATACAGGCTTTAGGGCCTGTAGCATAGCTACAACATATTGCCACTCTTCAAATGGAAGTGTGTTTAAGATTTTGGCTTGGGCAAATATCGCGTGTCTTCTTGCGTCTAGTTCCTTTTCATAGTGTTTAGCATCTGCTACAATTGCTTTTGTGTTTTCTAGTCGATCTTGCGGTGAGGCTTTTTGCCAGTTTTTTTCTATTCTAAATGTATCGCGAGCGAGTTTAAACTCTTCAAGAAGTCCTATATCTTCGCAAAAAGAGCGTATGAAATCTGCCTCTTCGTTTTGCCATGTGCAGTCTTTGAAAATGGTTAATTGGATGTGCTCTTTAAGAGTTGCAAAGGTTTGCTTAAGGTCCTCTTGGTTGAAGGTATTCATCAAAAACTCAGCTTGCTGGATAGTA
>JAYRNE010000130.1:0-4320 GCA_041912355.1 Chlamydiales bacterium | reverse complement strand
CGTCACAGATTATTCTCCATGATCTTGCAAAAATTTCTATTGAACACGACCCAATTGACCTTGCCTACGCTGTAACGCGCCTGCCAAAAGTGGCACGCTATGTGGTGTATGAGAACCTGCCTGATCTTGATGCTAAAGTTACCTTTATAATCAATGTAAGCACAAATTCACGCATTGCCATTTTTCGCCAAACAAGCGATCAAGAAATTGTAAAACTTGTTGATAAAATGGCTCCCGATGATGCTGTTGGGGTGCTAGAAGACCTATCCGATAGACGCTGTAGACGCGTTTTAGAAAGTGTTGAAGCCACAAAAGCAAAGAGAATACGCGAGCTTTTAGGCCACGGCCTCCATACAGCCGGCCGCCTTATGACAAACGAGTTTTTTGCTTTTCCTATGCAGACGACCATAAGGCAGGTAGCACAACAAATTCGCGATAATCCGGGCATAGAGCTTACTCACAGTATATTCGTTCTTAGCGACGAAGAAGAACTTATTGGCGTTGTTCCCTCTCGAAACCTCATTGTAAACCCAAAAGATGTAAGCCTAAAGCAGGTAATGCGCCCAGTGCTGCATAAAATTGGCCCAGATGCCCCTCGGGATGAGGTTGTCGACCTTATGGAGCGCTATAACCTGCCCATACTTCCTGTTGTAGACCACAATAAAAAGCTGCTTGGCATAATCACCAACGAAGACATTGTAGAAGTCATGGAAGATATTGCCGATGAAACTATAGCCAGCATCGGTGGTACTGCTGAAGCTGTTGGTGAAGATGACCCTATCTGGACTCGCTTTCTTTTACGCGCACCATGGCTGCTTGTAACCCTTTGTGCGGGCCTAGTTACCGCTACGGGTCTTGCTCACTTTCACGCCTCGCCCTGGTTTACAGTGGTGCCCTTTTTCGTGCCCCTTATTACAGGCATGTCAGGTAATGTCGGTATCCAGTGCAGTACACTCTTTGTTCGCGGTATAGCAACAGGGGAGGTATCATCTGGAAGAACACGCGAAATGGTAATGCGCGAAATCTGCATAGGATCACTTACTGGCGTTATCTTTGGAATACTGTGCGGCGTTGTAGTCTTTCTTCTAAATCGCCTTGGTGCCCACCAAGTAGGTCACGACCCTTTTGTAGTGAGCATCATCATAAGCTGCGGTATATTCGGCGCCTGCATGACAGCAACCCTTTTAGGCAGCTTATCGCCTCTATTTTTTGCCCGCATAGGCGTAGACCCAGCAGTCGCTAGCGGCCCTATTGTAACCGCTTGCAACGACGTACTTTCTACATTCATGTACTTTCTCGTTGCCAAGCTCGTCTACATGATCGTATTTTAATTAAAAAGACCAAAAGGACTAACAAAAACGGTTATTGTTAGTCCTTTTGGTCCTTTATGTCCTTTTGGTCCTTTTAAGAAGACCCAAGGTTCTTATTTGCTTGTTTTGATGGAGTTGATGAAGCGGATAACGTCACCAACAGTCTTTAGCTTTTCAGCTGTTTCGTCGTTGATTTCGATTTCGAACTTTTCTTCGAGCGTCATAACGAGCTCTGTAAGGTCTAGAGAATCTGCGTCTAGGTCTTCAAAAAACGCTTTCTCTGCTGTTACTTCGTTAACATCGCGGCCAAGCTGTTCAGCTACGATTGCTATTACTTCTTGTTCTACTGTCATTGTTTTTCCTTCAATAATGGTTATTTTTCGAGCTACGATAGCAGGCTAATGGTTATTTTGCAAGTAGCTATTACATAGCTAAGCCGCCATCAACAACAAGAACCTGTCCTGTAATGTAGTCTGCAGCCGGGGAAGCTAAAAATAGGCACGCATCTGCTATATCCTCAGGCTTGCCCATACGGCCGAGGGGAATCATGTCTATAGCCTCTTGGCGTTTGGCTTCAGGGATTTTGTCAGTCATGCTGGTGTCGATATAGCCTGGAGCAATACAATTTACTGTTATATTACGTGTAGCTACTTCTTTAGCTAATGACTTTGAAAAGCTGATAAGGGCGCCTTTAGATGCAGCGTAGTTTGTCTGGCCAGGATTACCCATTATGCCTACGACAGAGCTTACGTTTATAATCTTGCCGCGCTTTGCCTTCATAAAGGGGCGCATGATGGCACGTGTAGTATAAAAGCAGGAGTTTAGGTTCACAGCAAGCACTCGATCCCAGTCTTCATCTGACATACGCATAAGCAGGCCATCACGTGTGATGCCGGCATTATTTACTAAGATGTCGATTTTATGATGCTTTGCTAAAACGTCTTCGATTGCCTTTTCAACCTGTTCCTTACTTGACACATCCACCTGCATAAAGGTGGCATGGCCATGAAGATCGCGCACAAGCTCTTCGCCGCGCTCTTTATTTGTTCCAAGGGCAATAACATGGGCGCCAGCATCCGCAAAAGCTTTAGCAATCGCCTTGCCAATGCCTGCAGTTGCTCCTGTTACAAATGCTACTTGATCTTTTAGTTGTTTCATAAGTTTGCTCTAGTTTTTATGATTTTGTAAGCAGGCATGATCCCCATGTAAGGCCAGCTCCAAAGGCTGTAAGAAGGATATTATCATTCTTTTGGGGAGTGTTATGTTCGTCAAGTTCTGCTAAAGCTATTGGAATAGTAGCAGAAGAGGTATTGCCATACTTGTGGATGGTGCGTAATGTTCTTTCCCAGGGGATATTAAAGCGCTTAGATATCGCTTCGATAATACGGATATTAGCTTGGTGGGGAATAAGCCAGGCAATATCTTGCTCGAGCACACCTGAAGCATCTAAACACTCTTTTGCAGACATTTCCATGCGACGCACTGCGTGCTTAAATACTTCTTTACCTTCCATCTTCATATAGTGCTGACGCGATTCATGTGTATCTTGGGATGCAGGCATGCGGGAGCCACCTGCTGGAATTCTAATTAGTTCAGACTCGCAGCCATCTGCGCCAAGGCATATGTGCCGAATCTGATAGCCACTTCCACCGGACTGCACAAGGCATGCGCCACTTCCATCACCAAATAAAACGCAGGTATTGCGATCTTTATAGTCTATAAATGCTGAATTTTTTTCGGTTGCTACGACAAGTACGTTTTTGTAAAGGCCAGATTCAATCCACCCCTTAGCGATTGATAAAGCGTATAAAAAGCCACTGCAAGCTGCTTGCAAGTCTAAACAGCATGCTTTCGTGGCACCTATTGTGCTCTGGATAATGGCGGCTGTTGATGGCGTGATGTAGTCGGGTGTCATAGTTGCACAGAGAATAGCGTCAACTTCGGTTGCGGCTAGATGTGCCTTTGCAAGAACGCTTTGAGCAGCTTTTGCCCCCATAGTAGAGGGAAATTCCTCGGAATGAGCAAGACGACGCTCTTCTATGCCAGTACGCGTTACAATCCAGTCATGGGATGTATCTACCATCTCTTCAAGATGACTATTTGTTAGGACCTTTTCTGGCAAATAGGCGGCTATTGCCGTAATAGTAGCTTTACGCACTTGTTATCCTCGTTTCAAGGCTATTAATATATCAGATGTTTCGCTATAATTACAAAAGAAAAAGTCTAGGACAAATAGGCTGTAATGCAGACACATACGTTTATACTCGGGCACGAGGTGGAAACGTTTGTGATGCTTAGATTTATTTGATATTAAGGTGTGTTTAAGAATGCAATATCCCCAACGACTCGAAAAACTCTTTTCTTTACTCCAAAAACTTCCTGGTGTTGGCAGGCGCTCAGCTGAGCGCTATGGCTTTGACATGCTGCTTCACTGGCCTGAGCACTATTTGCATGAGCTTGCCCATGCGCTTGGAGAAGTAAAAAAAGTTTTACTATGCAGTGAATGTGGCTGCCTTGCAGATGACACTCTCTGCCTTTTCTGTAAAAACCCAACGCGCCGCCAAGATGTTCTTTGCGTTGTTGGCTCCCCAAAAGAGGTCTATACCCTAGAAAGCACGCGAGAATTTACAGGCCTTTACCACGTCCTACCTACACTTCTTTCGCCACTTGATGGCCGCGGCGAAGAAAAGCTTAATATACCAAAACTTTTAAACCGCATTCAGAAGCATAACGTGCGCGAGCTTATATTAGGACTTGATTCCTCATTAGAAGGCGACGCCACCTGCCTTTACTTAAAAGAAAGACTTGCAACGCTACCACTTAAAATGTCACGGCTAGCCTTTGGCATTCCAGTGGGTAGCTCGCTCGAATTTGTGGATGGGGGCACTTTGGCAAGAGCTCTTGTGGCACGAGGCTCATTTTAGTCTAAAGGACGAGGGACACCAATAACGGTTATTGATGTCCTTCGTCCCTTGTCCTTTATGTCCTTTTGGTCCTTTATGTCCTTTTG
>JAYRNE010000129.1:0-1998 GCA_041912355.1 Chlamydiales bacterium | reverse complement strand
TATTTTCGGATTTTTTAAAAAATTATTAATATTTTTATTGACATACTACAAAAAATTTGAGATAGCTAGGGTTGTCCATAAAAAACGGATATTTTGGCTTCAAGGCCAGATTAACTATTTTATAACCTTTTAGGAGGATACTAAAATGCAAAAGAAGACAACAAGACGTAGCCCAAAGCGCGCTGCTCGTACAACACGCTCTTCAAAAGCAACAGCACACAAAAGAAATAAGTAATTTTTTTTAAGTGTTTAGCCCGACCAACCTTTCGAGTTTTGTCGGGCTTCTTTTTTTCCTTACGTCTGTGCTATACTCACAATCATGACAGTACTCGATGAATTACACGCTCTTATTAAAGACCTTCGTGTTCACATTGAACAGGAATATCCCTGCCTGCAGCCTCTTGAAAAGGTAGTTTCAAAACCTAAGGCGCTGCCGCCACCTAGTGCTTTTGTGCCAAAAAAAGAGGCAAAAAAGGTAGAACTTGTACCAGCTATAGCTCCAAAACTAGAGCCAAAACCGAAACCTGTTATCGTTGAAAAGGCGGCGCCTCCACCAAAACAAGCGCCCACACAGACAGTGCCAAAAATTCTACAAGCACTAAACCGACCATTTATAAAGCCGCAGCCTCTTTTACTTACTGACTGCCTTGCAGCTTTTGACAAGCTTGGCATACCCCATATCAAAGAACCTGAGGCTGATGCTATAGTAATTGAAAAAGAAGTTGCCTTTGTCTCCTTTTTTCCACCAGGTTCTGAAGTTGAGCAGTTTATCCAAAAAGTGGCAAGCTCAGTGCATGAGCGCCTCATGCCCTGTAGAGTCTTTACGCAGCCAGGTCTCTCGGCCGCTGCACTCTGCCATACACTAGCATGCCAGGGCAGCCTAAAAGCCCTCATCATCGCCTACAGCCAAGAAGAGAGCCCAAAACTTGCCACATGGCTTCACTACTTCGGCGATGACATTACCGCCACCACACCCACAGAAGGAGTTCTCCCCACTAAGCGCTCCCTATTTACCTCTCCCCTTTGTGAGCTTATGCTTACTCCAAGTCAGATCAATGACGTGGAGTTTAAGAAGACTCTTTGGAAAGCGCTCCAAGGGACATAAGATGATCGCCTCTATAGTACTTGAAGTTTCGATACATAAGGCACTCGATTACACCATTCCTAACGAGCTTATCGACCTTGTAGAAAAGGGCGTCTTTGTTGAAGTTCCCCTCCGGGGAAGGAAGGCGCAAGGGTTTGTTGTAGAAGTTAAAGAGACCTCAGAAGTTGCAAATCCCCGACCAATCCTTCGCGTTTTAAGTAAAGGGCCCGTAGTCACAAAGGCACTTTTTGACCTTGCTCTCTGGATTGCGCGTTACTATGTGTGCCCTCTTGGCAAGGTGCTGCGAACTATGCTTCCTCGAGGGGTACGCAAAAATACGCAAGTAAAAGAGCAGCTTAAAGTATACCGGGCAAAGAGCCCAAAGGAACTGCGCGAACTTGCGCCAGAACTTCGCCAAAAGGCGCCCCAGCAAGCCATCGTTCTCGATGCTATGCTACTCGCTCCAGCACAAGGCCTCTTGCTTACTGAATTACTTGAAAAAACGAAAGCCCAAGCAGGAACAGTGAAAGCCCTTGTAGATAAGGGCCTTTTAAAATGCGACAGGGTACGACTTGATGATGACCCCTTTGACGACTACTTCCAGTCTAAACCTAAGGCCTTGCTAGAAGAGCAAAAAGTGGCTCTTGATAAGCTTACAGCAAGCATACAAAAGCGCACCTTTGAAGCCCACCTTCTCTTTGGCATTACAGGAAGCGGCAAAACTGAAGTCTACCTCCAGGCTATTGACAAAGCCCTGGAACTTGGCCTTGGCGTTATTTTGCTTGTGCCAGAAATAGCACTTACACAGCAGACGATACAGCGTTTTAAAAGCCGCTTCAACGTGCCACTTGCTGTGCTCCATCACCGCCTAAGCGACGGTGAGCGTCAACAGATGTGGACAAATATTCAATCGG
>JAYRNE010000128.1:0-1612 GCA_041912355.1 Chlamydiales bacterium | reverse complement strand
TTTTTTCATGCGAGGTTTATGCCTACAAAAAGCCAAAAAAGGGCGTGCAGCTCTTTATGGGCTTAGATGAGGATTTTAGGCTCTACGAGCAATTTAAGGGCTGCTCTAACGTTGTACAGGTAGTGCAGCGGACTCATAAGGGAATACTCTTTGAATACATGCAGGGCGATTTAGAACAGGTAAACCTTATAGAAGAAGACCCTAACACGATCATTTCCCAAGTAGCCCTTGGTGTAGCTCAAGTGCACGAAAAGGGGCTTGTACATCGAGATATAAGGCCTTCTAACTTCCTTGTAAGTAAAGATGAAGTAAATGGACTTGTTGTAAAGGTTGGTGACTTAGAGCATGCAATAAGAGTAGGTAGTCCAGATACTCGCATGATGGGCTTTATGGCCTACTGCTCACTAGAGCTTCTGCAGGTCCGTATCGGGCAATTTTTTGATAGATCTAATAGCTACTTGCCATCTACTCGCGATGATATGCACGCACTTGCTGTTACTATATACGAGCTTATAAGAGGTCATAGACCCGCCTTTTCTGATACCATATACTGCCTTATGAGCTTATTGGAAAATGGCGACGTCACACGTGAAGACCAGCTTTCTGGGCCAAGGAATCAGTTAGCAGCTGAGGTAAGCACTTGCATCGCCGAAGAGGCATCAGCAAATTCGATAGTGAAAGTTGCTATTGAAATACTAACCGGTAAGGTCACCTCCGCAGAGGGCGTCTGTGCGAGAATAGAGAACTTTAAGGCTTAAACGCCACTCTAAGCTCTTGTAGCTTCTTTTCAATGAAGGGGGCAATTTTGCCTTTAAAGGTCCCCGTGATAAAGGGAGCCCAGACAGCAGCGTTGAGTGAGAGCATGATCTCGTAAGGGGTGTAGTTAGTTGTAATCTTCTTCTTTTTTTGGAGTGAGGCAATTTCTTTGATCCAGGAATCTAGCCACTCTTCAGAGGTCCCTGAGATGTTGTCACTCTTTTCTTCTAGCGCTTGCCAAAGCAGCATGCGCACCAGGTTTTTATTCTCAAAAAATAGAGTCAGCCGCTTTGTAAGTAGATGGTCTAAAAGCTCATCTAAAGAAGTGAGGTGGGGCGCCTTTCTTAGGTTATCATCTCCTAGGGCCTTTTGTATAATATGGCTTTTAACCTCTCGCCAAAGGGCTTTTTTATCTTCAAAGTAGTGGTAGATGAGGCTTTGGTTAATGCCGGCTTCTTTCGCAATGGCGCCAATAGAGGTGCCAGAATAGCCCTTTTCTACAAATTGCTTCTCAGATGCCTCTAAAATGGCAGCTAGGGTGCGTTCGGCTGCTTTTTGGTGTAGATTTTGTCTCATATAACACATTGTCGCAGCTTAAGGCTGTTTCGTCAACTGAATGTTCGTTCAATAATTGTTGAACGAATATTCAACACATGCTATAATTGGGGAAATTGGAGGTTGTTATGCCGTTTAAAAAGGTGCTTATAGCCCTACTCGTGATGACGATATTTGGTATGAATGCAGTGCTAAGCAAGGTGGGATTATCTGAATTTCCGCCGCTACTATTTACGCTGCTACGTTTTGTTATTTTGCTGCCGGGCGTGCTTATAATTAGTAGGCCAAAAATGTCGTGGGC
>JAYRNE010000127.1:0-2155 GCA_041912355.1 Chlamydiales bacterium | reverse complement strand
TTTATGTCTACCACCAAACCACACTACCAACTTACCGACTACCCCGTAGGCTCTTCGCGAGAAATATGGTCCATCTGCTGGCCTCTTATGCTTAGCTTTTGCTCAAGTAGCTTTATGCTCTTTGCTGATAGGCTCTATTTAGCACACCATAGCGTAGCTAGCATGAATGCCATGGCAGTAGCTGCTAACTTTTGCTACCTCGTACTTATCTTTCCTTTTGGGATATGCGAGATCACCGAGATGTTCGTGGCAAGGCTGCATGGCGAAAACCGCCACCCCGAAGTTGGTAGGCCTACATGGCAGATAATATGGCTATCCATATTCTCCTGGCCAATCTTTTTTCTTATTAGCCATGTTTTAAGTGGTTTATTGTTTACAGAAGGGTCACTTGAAGGCGTATACCTCAACACCTTTTTAGGTTTTGGCCCATTTTTGCTAATCTCTCTTGCCCTCACAGGCTTTTTTGTGGGCATCGGCAACACGCGCGTTATCACCTACGCCACCATTACAGCAAACCTCGTTAACCTCGTTTTAGCGCCCATACTAATCTTTGGAACACCGTTTACTCCGGCACTAGGCATTAAGGGCGCGGCACTTGCTGCAGGCATTTCACAGGGCTATCAGGCACTCTTTTTACTTGCACTCTTCTTTAAAAAAGAAACAAGAACAGAATATGCTACAACCAACATATCAATTGACCTTGGCCTCACAAAAGAGATGCTACGTATTGGCCTGCCTGCTGGTACAAGTAGGTCAATTGAGGTGCTTGCACACTGTGCCTTCTTTTACATTATGGCAAAGGCTGGGCCATTAGAGCTTACCATTGCCACGATAGTACAGAGCTTTTTTTTATTAGTCGTATTTATCAACGACGCGACTTCCAAAGGCGTGCAGGCAATACTTGCAAACCTCATCGGGGCCCAGATGAACCAGCTTGTTCCCAAGGTAATGAGGGCAGCCTATCGAGTGCAGTTTCTGCTCTTTTGCATAGTGACGTCGATATGCATGTTGGGTGCAGACAGCATCTTTAACTTTGTACTGCAAGAAGAGGACATCCACTTACTATCTAGTGAAAACTTTGTCTTCACACTTAAGATCTGCCTTATGCTTATGTGCGTCTTCTTTTTATTCGATGGCTTCTGGTGGATAGTTATAGCCCACCTTACAGCCCTAGCAGACACCAAGTTCATCCTCTACATAAACGCTCTAAGTCAGTGGCTCGTCTACATAATGCCGACATATGCCCTTGTAGCTTATGCAGAAGGCGGGGCCCTCTGTGGGTGGTCCATGGTGACCCTAAACTCAGCAGTGCTTTTCGGCCTCTTCTGGCTACGCTCCCAATGGCACCTTAAAAAAACCCTGGGTGCGCCCCTATAGTAAAGGTAAGAACGTAAAAAAGAACCCTTGGTTCTATCTAGGGCCGTAAGCTATACTCTTAGCCCTTTATTTAGGGATGCCTATGGAACCAGTTCTAAAAGCAATGGGTGAGCTCTCATTAACAACAGCAGCAAGACCCGATGCTTCAGATGAAATTGAGTATATTGTTCACCTCTACACCTTGCGCCAGCTTGAGTGCACGGACGAAACAAAGCAAACACTCGCTTCCGGCCTACTAACACTCCTTTCAAACCTTGTGGCTTTAACGGAGTACCCCGCCCAGGAGTGGGATGGCTTTTTGCGGGTATTAATGGAAAAGCCTAACTTAGCTAAAGTGACAACGTACTTACGAAATAGGCCCCAATCTCGCCTCCAAGAAGTCGATGGTAATTTTTTATATACAGTATGTACACGCCTAAAAAGCGCTTTAGCTTTCTCTGATATCGAGCTTTTTCCCTATCTTACAAATTGCATAAAATCACGGCTTCTAGAAGATGGAAACATTGAAGCTGAAGAGGCTATGGCAATAGGACTCCTTGCGCTTTATATATGCTCAAATGTTGAACTAGAAGCGTGCGATACAGAAACGCTCACTGCCCACCCTCTATTTCAAGAACAAGTATTTCAGCTACTTGCTACTGCAGATACTTCTCCTGATCGCCTTACAAGGCTATTTGGTGCCTTTCATGACCTTTCTGAAGGTAAATGGCAAAAGGGCATTACACTTAAAGTACTTGAATCTCTATTACCCTTTTTAAAGCTACTTAGAGATTGCAGA
>JAYRNE010000126.1:0-3258 GCA_041912355.1 Chlamydiales bacterium | reverse complement strand
GGAGGAAAAAAAGGCGATAAGAGATATTGTGTTGCAGCTTGTTCCTCCAAACTCCAAGCCTATAGATATAGAAGCCAATTTAGCCGTAATAAAAAAACTTGTTAGCTTTGGTGTTCTTAAAGGTTCAGTTTTAGGTGCAAAATCTTCGAAATTTCGCTTTAGTAGCGATGTCGAAAAAAAAGCTATAAAAGAAATTGTGTTACAGCTTGTTGCTCCAAATTCTAAACCTATTGATGTACAATCAAATTTGGCCGGATTCGAAAGGCTTGTTGAATGGGACATTTTTGAGACCTCAGTATTAGATCAAAAAGAGTGTTCAGCTGATATGGTGTTTGATAGTCATAAATTGCAAATGCTCTCTTCTGTCTTAGGTAAAAAGTGCTGCACGGTAGGGGATATATCTGATAATAGTAAATTTCAAATATTAAGAGAGTATTTAAAATCACAATTTCTTCCCGATGGAACTGAGGGGTATGGAAGCAAATTATACCGAATAGCCATATGCAACTACTTTTGGCGTTGTGAAAAGGAAAATTTTATAAATGGCTGCAACGCATTAGATATGCGAGCTTGTGCACTTACCATATATGCAATTTTAACTGGTACTCGCCCTCCAGAGAATGAATCAGACCAAGAATTTTATAATACGCTTGAGAGAACCTTAAAAACTTTGGGGCTATCGGATAGTGCCGCTTCGAAGATTCGCAGGATGGCAGAACCTTACGTGCCACCTCTTGGTGAGAAATGCGATCTCCCTATAACACTAGAAGAGCTTGAAGTTCTACAAAATGAGTTTCACCCCCAAAAAAAACCTCTTAGTGTCGATCTAGATGTAGACCCAGAAAAAAGCTTAGAGCAACAAAATGATCTACTGCTTTTAGAGCAGCTGCAAGAATCTCTTAAGCGTTTAAGCGTTTCAAAATACGAGAGAGAAGAAGAGAAACAAATACTAAAGGCCCATGAGGACGAGGAGCAACAAATACATGTCGCCCTACAAAATCTTGTCAATGCCATATCTAAGGATGATATTTCAGAAGATGATGAAATAACGCATACTCTTAGATTAGCCCTTATAGAAGGCGCCCTTCAAAGGTATCAAAAAGATTCATGTGAAGCTCTGATAACGCATGGCGCCCAGCAGTATAATACAGTTTTGCTTCTAGATCCTGCTAAACCCAACGATACTGACGTACTGCTTAAAAAAGGTGTTATTGGTAGTGGCGGCTCAGTAACTGTCCATTTAGCGCTTTCTCTTCGTACTCTTAAGTATGTCGTGATTAAATATATGCAAGAGCTTGCCGATCCTCGAGAGGCAAGTAATGCAGATAAGAGGCTGAAGCAAATTGGTGAGCATCACGGAATACAGGAGCGAGCAAAGCTATTTAGGTTGCAAAGAGAAGAGGACTATAAGCAAGTGGTCATAGAGCCCTTTTATAAAAATCGAGACTTTGCATCGTGCGTTTTTGGGGATTTATTTTGTTCAAAATGGAGCATTCCAAAAGAGCACGAGGCCGTAAGGAGGGTGTTAGAGGATATAGACAAGGGTATGCAGGTTGTCTGTTGGGGATCAGCTTCAGAACTTGACAAATTTCGAGAGTTAGAGGCTTTTATAGATAAATATGGAAAAACATTTACAGGGATACTAGGAATAGAGGAGGCGTTGGCACTTTTTCAGGATTATAGAGCGCTTATTGGGGTAATTCCAAAATTAAAGAAGCTGAAAAGCATGGAAGCCATCGCGTTGCAAGCGCAGCAGCTAGAAGTTTTTAAAGCAAAGGCTGTAGATTTAGTACAGAGTTGCATTAAGCTCGATGTGGATTTATGCTTAGACGTGGTAGACAATGAATCATTGCAGAATCTCTTAATAGATACTGAATTGCCTGATTTTCGAAACGCTATAAAAGAAGAAGCAAAAACGGTTATGCTAAGGCTTATTCGAAAGTGTCAGTGGCAAATTGTACATGAATATATAATGAATACTAAAAATTTTCCAGAAGATGCGTTTCAAATATGTAAAAAATGGGAAAAGGCTGCTAATGAACCTGGATTTCGTAACGACAAAGTCTATCTTGGTGTAAAGGGAATAAATGCTATCACAAAAAAATTAGGGTGGCTATTTACTGTTAGCGAAGAGCTAAATAGTGAAGCTAAAAAAAATTTAATGAGACTGTGCGAAGTTTATGAAGAATTACATCTAGACAAACTAGAGGAAGTGGGGCACTAGAGTCTTAAGAGCGTTTTTTTCATAAATTTTCGGCCTGTCTGGGACTTTTCATCTAAATCTAGTGGAATAGGTTGTGTATTTGTGGAAGAGCGCCGTTCTTCATTCGCATTGTGAATTTTTACAGTTGTAAAAAAAGAAATGTGGTTGTATCTTCAGGATAAACTCTAAATTTTTTTAGGAGGCCCTGACGATGAATCGCTGTTTGTTACAACTGCTTTGTTTTGGAATTTTTGCCATTTTTGGCCTTATGCCGACCTCTGGGCATGCTAAAGAGAGGCACGCACAGAAGAATACTTCGGAAAAATGCCCAAATAACTTTCTTCCCGCCTATCCTTGGGAATACATCAGCGACAAAAATGTCAGGACTTGGCGATTTGTTGTAATGAACTACTACCCACAGCTCTTTGACCAAAAAAAGGTTGAGTCGATGGGAGCGGCTATCGAAAAATTTATCTCCAAATATTTTTATCCAAGTTGGAGAGTGGCGGTTGAAATAGAGTACTATGTCTCCCCAAATGAAGCTGTCATAGTTCGCTCTGGAAGTGGCAATCTTGGGGCGTTTAATGGACCAGTTGCACAGGTAGGTACATATATACCGATCTATTTACAAGATGAGTTCAATCCAGAAACGATTCAAGATAACTTTGGCGTTGCTGTTCATGGGACTGTGTCTGGTTCTATTATAAATGGCCCAGATGCAGCATATTATCTTAATAGCGCTGTATTTACCTATGGTGGAGTTCCGTATGGTACGCCATTTATCGTCATTCCAGCAGGTGGTGTTTTTTCAACTGGCAATGGTATTACAGCACAAGTTGCTGCCAATAAGGCAAAAAAAGATGGTCCTACCGATTTTTACCAATGTCTATCCTACACGATTTGCCGCCAAATTATAGAGGTGCTTGTTAACCCCACTGGGGCAAGTTACATAAGCACAGGCAACCCTTTGGGTGAGTTAAGCGTTAATGAGCCGAGAGGCTATCCAAACGAGCTACTTTATATAAAAGAGGCTGTTGCGCCGTTTTCTGAGGGTG
>JAYRNE010000125.1:0-2043 GCA_041912355.1 Chlamydiales bacterium | reverse complement strand
TGCTGCTTTCCTCATACATCCAGTTTGCCATTGTCTCTTGCCACTCAAGGTTAAGATCGCTTGAGCTAGTAGGAATTTCAGGAATAGGAGCATCTTTAAGGAGGGCTTTTATTACCTCTTCTTCTTTTGCTTGAAGATTTGCTTTTTTTGCTTTGTATTCCGCTCTCTCTGGCACAAACTCTTTAAGGTGCTTTTCGGCCCATGTAGAGAAGCTTGTGCAAGTAGGTTCATCGTTTATAAGCTTGCGTAGGTAGGTAAAGGTCTCTCCTGCATCATCTAGGGCATCATGTGATTCGAGTTTTTGTGCAATGCCAATGGTGTCTGCCATATCTTTATAGCGCATATCTTGTACAAAAAAGAACTTCACGATGGTGGCGATAGAGTTTGGAAAGCTTTTGCAGAGTACTTCTATGCCTTCAAGCTGCAAAGTGAGCGGCAACTTGCGCATTATCGTGTGGGCAAGCTCGATGTTGTTGAGTAAAAGAGCTGCAGCAAGGGGTGTTGTATGTTTTGAGCAGCCACTTTCTACAAATTTAGGGTCCTTCTGGCATTTTGTGAGGAGTTTTTCTGGGTTGAGCATAAGCTCTTTCATGCATTCAGGAAGGGGTTTTGAGAGAAGCTTTGTGCATAAGCTATCTGGACATGTAAAAATAGCTGAAAGGTTAGCGACAAAAGGATTACACCCGAGTTGCAAAAGTTCACACGCTTGCTCGTCAAATTCATTAATGTTTGTAATGATGCTCTCAAATTCTCTTTGCTGCAGCATTTTGACAATTGCTATCGAGCCATTTGCTGTGGCTATCGTGCGAGGGGTTTGGCCAGATTTGTTTTGTGCAAAAACTAATTGGGGGAATTTATCAAGTAATTTTTGTGCAAGCTCAACATTTTGTAGTTCAACAGCTTCGTGTAAAATGACATCGGGGCAGTATGGGGCTAGTGCTGTATGTCTGAGAGCAATTTCTGGTGCTTGCAGCCAAATGGCAGTGTAATCTTCGGTACTAAGAGAAACATCACGCGTTATAAGCTTTTCAATAAGTGTATGCTTTTTATGAAGAAGAGCATTTGGAACTTCATAGTCGATAAAGAGTTCCCGTATTTTTTCGTTGCTGGATGATCTTGCAAGCTCTATTGGAGAGATGTTATCACCATTTTTCTTATATACTTTTGCCCCTCGTTCAAGCAGGAGGCAAGTAAACGCTAAGTTATTCATCTTAACAGCAACGTGAAGAGGGGTATTGCCTTCACTATCTGTTGCATGAAGTAGCTTGGGGTAGCTATCAAGTGCCAGAATGCCACATTCGTAAAATTCCTGCACGAGGCGCATAAATTCTTGATGTTGCGGCCTTGCTTGTTGAATACATTCGCGAATCTTTGGTACATTATTATTATTCATGGCTTGCGATAGAGGTGATTCTATGCGGGCTATTTTTCGCGGTCGTCTTGGTGCGCCTGGTGCCACTAATTGAGGGGAAGTGGGCTCGTTCTTGACGGTGGTAGTAAAAATTGGCCTAGGTATCGTGTTTCTAGGGGGGAGGGCTTGAGCTTGCACTTGATTGGGCTGAAATGGAGCTCTATTAACAGCCTGAATATTATTATTCATAGTCGAAAGAATGTATACTGATTTTAGATATAATTCAAGTGTAAGGTAATTCGATAATTATTTTTACAAAATTAAATTTATATAAACTAAAGAACTACGCTACATCATTTACATGGCTTCTCGTTTTACGCATTTCAAACTCAGCCAGTAGCAATTTGCCCATACAGACTCGCTTTGATGTGGGGAAATCACGTAGTCGTTGTGGGTAGTGATACTGCCGTCTTCGCCGCGTGTGTGGGCAATAAAGTGGCCAGCGCGCACTTCTTTACTTTTGCAGCGCTCAAAACCAGCGATGACTTTGTAGGTAAGACGTGCTTTTATTTTAGCTGAAAATACGCTAAAAAAATCAGGGTTAAACTATCAAATTATCAAACAAGACACTCATCAGGGTAAAAAACAAAGTATTGCTAAAGCATTAGAAATTGCCAAAGGAGTTATTATTG
>JAYRNE010000124.1:0-3579 GCA_041912355.1 Chlamydiales bacterium | reverse complement strand
GCTCTTTATCAAAGCGTGCATTATTTGTAAGACCTGTAGCCATAAAAGTTACATCGCACCCAAGCTTATGGGCAAGGCTTTGTGCAGGAAAAAGATGCCCTCCAGTGCCTCCAGCTGCTATTACTACGCTTTTTTGCATGCTGTCACCTCTTCTTTTGCCCTTTCGATACTCATAAGTACGCCAAGACTTGCAACGTTAGCAATAAGAGAGGATCCACCCTGACTAAAAAAGGGCAAATTAAGACCCGTCGGCGGCACTAAACCAGATACCACGCCTAGGTTAAGAAAAGACTGAAAGGTGTATAAAAAGGCAATAACAGACCCTATATAAAGCCCAATAGAGTCAGGCGATCGCATGGCTATACTAAAAGCTGTAAACCCAAGCCAGGCATAGGTAGCAATAAGTATTAACACCCCAATAAAGCCATACTCTTCAGCAAAGATGGCAGCGATATAGTCATTTTGTGCTTCAGGAAGATAGGAAAGCTTTTGCAGGCTTTTTCCTGGGCCTTTACCCATTACACCGCCAGAGCCTGCAGCAATCTTTGCTTGGTGAGGCTGGTGGCCTTTGCCTTTTAAGTCGAGTTCCGGGTGCAAATAGACCTGTATGCGCTTTGCCACATAAGGCATCTGTAAGGCAAGTGTTGCCCCTATAATACCGCAGGCAACAAGTGGAACAAGCCAGTAGCGGCGAGGTACATCCGCCAAAAAGCAGGCAACAGCTAAAGAGCAGCCAAAGACAAAAGCAGTTCCATTATTTGGCTCTAAAACTATGAGCCCCATGGGAATCGCGAGCACACCAAAAAGCCTGCAAAACTCTTTAAAGGCAATTTCTCCCTGAATTTTTGCTAGGCGATAGATAACATAGATTGGCCCTACAAACTTTACAAACTCAGATGGCTGCAGGCTAAACTTGGCAATGCTTATCCAGCGCCTTGCGCCATTTACTTTCATGCCAATTCCGGGCACAAAGACTAAGAGGAGCATAACGCTAAGGACTATAAGAGCATAAGGAGAGAGCTCCAAAAGGCGTCTATAGCCAAGACGATAAAAGACTACTGCCGCGCCCGCACCTATCAAGGTGTAAAAGAGCTGCTTGTAGAGGGCATTATGGGTATTTCCATAGAGAGCAAGGTCTATAGCTTCGGCAGATGATGTGTTAAAGATCATCACGAGGCCAAGCACATATAAAATGATAACCGCTATCAGAAGCTGGCGTGAAAGGAGCATAAGTATGTTCTAACGAATACGAAGTTTTTGGCCAATTTTGAGGTTCTTCGCCTTAGCCTCATCCAAATTATTCAGCCGAAGTAGATCTTCTACACTAATGTGGCATTTTTTTGCTATCTTCCAAGGGCTGTCACCCTCTTTTACTACATAAAAATCAGGACCTTCAACTTTAGTAGGGGCTTTAGTACTCGTGTCCGGCACTTTCAGGACCTGACCTATTTGCAGCTTTAGACTTTCTAGGTTATTGAGAGCGATAATATCTTCAACTTTTACGCCATTTTGCTTTGCAATACGCGATAACACATCACCCTTCTTTACGGTGACTGTGCGAGTGGCTATGGAAGGTTGCTCTACAGCTACTTTTGGAGCTTCTTGTGTAACAGGAGAAACAGTTTTATGAGTCTTCAGTGCATAGCTCTTTAAGATTTCGTCAATCTCGTCCACAGGCTGCTTTGAGATGGGAGCGCTTACTGGAGCTGCAACTTGAGAAATGGCTTCTACTTGTGTGAAAACAGGTTCGACCTTCGTAACAGGGCTATTTGTTGGATTTCGTGTTGCAGTAGCGAAGAGAACAGCCAATAGTGCAATGTTAACAAGCATTGCAATGATAATCGTATCTTTGCGAGTAATACCCACAGGCTTATATGAAGCCCTTTTTTCTTGGGTGAAGTCAGTGTGTATGCTAGCGGCCGAAAGCTGCATTCGTTAGTCCATTGAATGGTTATACTGCACGATTTTGTGCATGTTTTTAATTTACTAAAAAATGCTATTAAGTGCAACAAGCTAAGAAGCTTCGCCAAAAAAAAGGACCAAATGAACAACCAATAAAGGTTTATTGATAGTTTCTTTGGTCCCTTTTTTGGACGAAGTTTCTTACTCGCTTGCCGAACATAAGCTCTGAAGCAGACCCAAAATAGACCTCTCATCTTCGGTATGAAGGAACACCCCTTTCGGGTCGATGGCATCTATTTTGTGGAGTACTTTTTGGACCTCTTTAAAGTCGCCCTTTTTGGCCTGCAAAATTGCCGTCTCCAAAAAAAGATGAGCACTTTCTGCCTTGTGGTTGCTTAACATAAGGTCGTAGGCATAAGGACCTGAAAAAACGTAGTCTCTAAAGAGGCAATAGCCAAGAGTTGACATGCGAAGCTGCTTGGCAAGATCTTGTTTTTCAATGTATATTTGACGTAAAGCAAGAAGAGATTCCCGAACCCTGCCTTTTTCTCCAAGCATCTCATACACAAGCACTTCTCGCTCAATTATGGAGTGATCCTCCCCTTCAAATCTGCCACTTGCATTTCCATAGTCTAGCACATATCTATCCCAGCCGGGAGTTGACTTTTCACATAATGCTTTGACTGCCCTTTTAATAACTTTTAACGCCTCATTATAACGTTTATTTTCTATAAGAAAATCAATAACCGTTAAGTAAAACTCTTTTACTTCTTGAAAGGTTACTAATTTTTTAGACTCTACTTCGATGTAGCCATCAACCCCTAAGCAGCATCCTAATTTTCTCATGTAATAGCTGCTATTTTGGCAGAGCTCTTTGTAGACTGACCCCTTATCACTAAGAGATGCTGTGGATAAATAGGCAAGGTGTGCAAGGTGTGGATTGAGTACCTTTGCTCGTTCATAAAAGGCCGCTCTTTTTTGAGGCTCGTGAACCATTATCCAAAGACATAGGGTAAGGGGTGCCCTTTCTAGCGTGATGCTCTCAGAATCACAAAGAGCAACCTTATGTATATTTCTTAAGTCGTTATAATGCTTTTTAGCTTCGCCTTTCAGGTTCATAAAAAATAAAAAATCAGCGTACAGTTCCTGAATTTCTCGCGAAGGCTTTAAAAGAGAAGCCTCATGGGCTTTACGAAGATAATCGAGTGCAAGAGCCTTTTGCCCCGATAAAAGAAAGCGGCTAGATTCCTGAAGCATATGGCACGGAGTGTCACCTTCTCCCCTAGATTGAATAATTGAACTGCACGCTTCTGCAAAAAATTGGAGCTGCCGCTTTTCTGTAAGGGGTACAAATAGTACCGTTTGCTCTTCTCTTATGGGAATATAGCCATTATCGAGAAGCCAGCAAATAGCAAGCCTATCTGATACTCTGTAGTAAAAGGGCATTGCATCGGGAAAAGGGATCTTAAGTGGATAGGTAGCTTTTACGTTTGTTGCTAACGTTTCAACTTCTACAGCCTCGCAAGAAAACACAAACATAAAATTCATGTCAAAGTAACATGCCACCTTTGTTGGATGATCAAGCCCAAACGATGCGCCCCCAACCACTCGAGGACAGCCCTCTACCTCTTTTTGCAGCTGAACCTCTTGAGTAAGTAAAACGCCTTTTGGAAAAGG
>JAYRNE010000123.1:0-3639 GCA_041912355.1 Chlamydiales bacterium | reverse complement strand
ATTATGCTCAAAGTAAAGAAGCCCAAGGTAACAATGCAAGGTAATCCACAAATTTCTATACAAAAGGAAAAAATTGATAAGTTCTGCAAGGCGCATTTCATTATCAGTCTAGCCCTTTTCGGCTCAGTACTTACAAGCGAATTTACCGAGTCAAGCGATGTAGACGTGCTTGTAGAGTTCGATCCTGCACATATACCAGGTCTATTTGGTATTGTAGACATGGAAGAGGAACTAACGAAGATTGTTGGAAGAAAGGCAGATTTACGTACACCTCAAGATTTAAGCCGCTATTTTCGAAATGATGTCATAAAACAAGCATACCCCATCTATGGTCAAGGACAATTTCACTCGCATTAGACATATGCTTGATGCTGCATATGCAATCCGCCAGTTCACTAGAAAACATCAAAGCCTTAGAAGCATAAAAATGCAAGAGAGCGAAAAAATAGACTGGCACAGCCAGTGGCAGCAGCATGCACATGGTTTTAAAGATGGTTTAGCTCATATAGACTTTAAGGAGCTTGGCATAAACCAGGAGGGGAGTATTGTGCTTAGCCCAGGGCCAGGATTTGGGGACTTGTCACACCCTACAACGCGCCTTGTGCTTAGTATGATGAGCGACCATGTTGCGGGAAAAGATGTGCTGGATCTTGGCTGCGGTAGCGGCATACTAACGTTAAGTGCCTTAGCCTTTGGGGCAAAAAGTGCTTTTGGGATTGATATAGATGAAGACGCTATTGCACATGCCGCAAAAAATGCGACTCTAAATGACCTACCTGCCAAATTTGGCAAAAACAAGCCTTATACATGTGATGTTCTTGTCATGAACATGATACGTTCTGAGCAAAAAGAGGCCTACGAAGCCTTGGACCCTGCCTGTAAAACCTATAAGCACGCCTTTACTTCGGGCATACTGCAAGAAGAGCGCGAAATATATTTAGAGCTAGCCCGCTCGTGGGGCCTATACTGCCTTGAAGAGCGCATCTTAGATGGCTGGATGGGTTTCAAGTTCTTGCGTCTTTTATAGCGCTTCAATTAGGCCTGAAAGGGATAGATTATAGCTTTATTGACAAATATGCACCTTGCGAATAACAATCTTCGCCCATACAAAAGGATATTTTCCATGTCACCTTTTCTTAATTGCGGAATTTGCAAAAAAACATTCAATGATCCCTATGTGATCAATTGTGGCCACACGTTCTGCAAAACTTGCGTTCAGGCTTGGGCGAACTGTCAAGCATGTGGCGAACTCAAGCAATCAGAAATCCCTAACCATACTGTCAGGGAAATTATCGAATCGCGGGCTCAAAGGGTAAAAAAGGCGGCAAGTCAGAGCGGCCTTAAAGCAGGGTTAGACGACCTACCAGCAAATCCTCTAGCACACTCAGGCAAAAAAATTAGAGTGTCAGGATCCAAATAAAGGCTTTATCCTTTAGCCTTTATTTCAATGCATGGGGCTTCATCGTCCATGAGGTTCATCTGAAGGGCATCTGATAGGGTTACCCAAGTAAAGCCTTTATGCTCTACTGGATTTATGGTTATGCCCCAGGAGCCATCGTAGGAGCAGGAAAACATATGGTAGATGAAGTGCACCCCGTTAGGGTGAACGATATAGACTGTTTTGACATGATCTAACGCATCAGGATGAAGGCTGATAGCTGTTTCTTCCTGCATCTCTCTTACAATAGCCTCTAAAGCTGTTTCACCCTTATCAACTTTGCCACCAGGAATGGCCCAGGTATTGCCGTGCGACTTATTTTCTTGCCTATGTAAGAAGAGGTATTTACCCTCTTTTTCTATAAATAAAGCTGACACCTCTACCACAGGCTTAAAGCCCTCTGGTCTTTCGGTATATACAACGCCGAATGCACTATTTACATAAAGAATAAGCGAAAATAAAGTAATAGCAGCTTTCAAAAAACACCTCATGAATTAATAAAAAAATACTATCACAGCAAAAGATATAAAGGCAATAAAAATAGTATTACAATATAGTTGCTTATGTAGAAAATAAAAAGGGGGGCAAAACAGCCCCCCTAAGCTCTTTGTTACGCTTTCTTATCGGCGAGAGTATCCAGTTATTACCGGAAGTGGTTTTTTGGATGCTATTTCGTCATATTTCACCTGCGCTTCAGGAAATACATGACGTCTTGCCACCCAGCCTATAGAAGATCCAAATTCTGGATCCTCCTCAAGCTCATAGCCAGGATCATGATTAAATATATAGCTATACACAAACTCTTTACGAGCCTGATCATCTCCAATCTTCTCTGGATGCTGATCAATGAAAGCCTTTTCTGCATCAAGCTCAACTTGTAGCCAGTGGCGTTTAACTCCTGTACAACCTGAATGATGAGCATCAATTGCTCCCTTAATAAGTCCTACAGGAACGCTTATTATGGCTACTGGTGGGCAGAGTACTCCTATCGCAATACCGGCGGCAATTGCGAGTACAGATTCACCACCAGCATGGCTTGCCTTTGACTCCATGTTATCGCGATTAACTTCTAACTGCTTAATGCGAGCTTCGCTTAGCTGTTTTGCATTAGCTGCATTACAATTTTCAGCTAAAGCCGCAAGGGCTGCCTTTAAGACTCCCTTATCATCATAAAGTAGACTTGGCACCTCAGTTCGAAGAGAAGCAGTTTGACCCGCAGGTACAGTTGATACATTTCCAACACTCATACAACTCATAATAGCCTCCTTTTTTTGTGGCTGGCTATAGTTATAAAACTGTAGGAGTGTTGGAAAATACCCGTAATTTTTACCCTACTTAGCCATACTTCTTATTAAGATAGGTTATATAGGGCTTAGCAGTTAATGCCTTGCCGCTAATTTTCTTAATAAGCTCCTGACCATTGTAGCGGCGACCATGCTTCCAGACGTTATCGTGGAGCCATGTATGAATAAAGCCAAAGTCTCCCTTTTCTAGTCGCTTTTCCCAGTCGGGGTATTTTTTGCTGAAGACTTCAAACATCTGGGCAGCGTAGACGTTACCTAGAGTGTAGGTTGGGAAGTAGCCATAAAGGCCCATTGACCAGTGAATATCCTGCAGACAGCCTTTTGCAAAGGTCTTCGGAGTAATTCCCAAAAGGTCCTTCATGCCCGCGTTCCAGCGCTCAGGAAGGTCTTTTACGGCAAGCTTACCCGTCAAAAGCTCCTTTTCAATTTCAAAACGTAAGATCACGTGAAGGGGATAGGTCACTTCATCTGCATCTGTGCGGATGAAAGAGGGCTGTACCTGGTTCAGACGTGACATAAACTCATCAAGCTTGATTTTACCGAGGTCAGTTTTAAACTTCTTTTGCAATTTTGGCAGAAGAAACTTCCAGAAGCCTTTTGTTCTTCCAATGCGAGTTTCCCAAAAGCGAGACTGGCTCTCGTGTATGCCTAAGGAGATATAGCTGCCAAGGGGAGTGCCATGCTCTTCAACTGGCTGCCCCATTTCATAAAAGCTATGGCCAGCTTCATGGAGGGTTGTTAAAATCTGCACCAAAAGGCTGTCTGAACAGTCGCGACAGGTGATACGACTATCGTAGGGATGGTAGCTAGAGGAAAAGGGGTGACTTGATACATCGAGCCTTCCACGGTTAAAGTCAAACTTAATGTCTTTAAGTAGATCGTTACACACCTCTAGCT
>JAYRNE010000122.1:0-3930 GCA_041912355.1 Chlamydiales bacterium | reverse complement strand
GCTATGCTTTTACATATTATAAAAGAAATTGAGGTGGCAAAAAGGCAACTCAAATCGTCGGCAGGCGCTGATGAACATACCGCTACTGAGGGGTCTAGTAAGTCTCCGCCCGTATCACGAGGAAGTCCACCGCCCCTACCGCCCAGAAAGAAGAAGTTCGGGTAAGCGTTGATTATTATTCTACGAATAAATAGTGAATTCTTGTATGCTATTTATTTATGGATTGTGATTTTTCTCTTTCGCCTCTTATTGACTTGCCATCTGATGATTCTTTTTTGGAAGGGCCAAAATATATCTCGCCTGATCTTGAATTAACACCATCGGTAGTTTGGCGGGGACATCCAACTGATTTTCCAAGTCCAACTAAAGCAAAGATTATTTCTATCCTTAAGCAAGATCCCATGAGGTTAGATGATAATCAGGCTTATGCTTTAAGTGACCGAATTATATTGCATATCGACGGTCTAAGATCTACTTTTAAGGTAAAGGGGCTTCCGAAGCAAAAGAGCCCCACATTTTGGGTTGAACTTGATAGTTCTACTCATATGCAGAAAGTACAGATCAACATTCCTGGAAATATTTTAGGCTCCGGTTCCTATAAAAAAATCAAAGGGGGACTTGAAATCGCCTTACCCGGTTTTGAAGTAGAGCGCTATGTGCGTTGGCGAGCTCGTGCAAAAGACAATCAAGATATTATGGTAAGTGCGGCACTTCATAAAAAAATATACGATCTTGTTCATGATCCTCAAAATAAGATCAGGATCGCAAGTCCGCCTCGCATTAGGAGAACTGAGAGAGCACAAGCTTCTGGCACAGTAGAAGAGCCTATACAGAAATACTACCCCTATGTTCTACATAAACTTGTATCTAATAATCAACTTTTGCTCGAAGAGAAGTTGGAGATCTGCTATGGAATTTTCTGCACTATCGAGGCGATACATGCTCAAGGGTATGTGTTTTTAGATGTAAAGGCCGCAAACATATTGGTTGATACTAATTTTCTGCCCTATCTTAATGATTTTGATGTATGTACAAATAGAGTTTTTCATCAAAAGGGAGAGTATGTTTATTGGGATATTGCCACGAAAAATGGCTTGGCGAACCCCTATTGCGACGTTGTTGGGGCGGCACTTACGATGCTTCAAGTTCTCTTTCCGCAAAAGTATTCTCTTGTTGAACGTGATATTGCTCACAGCATTTTTTTCAGGGACCCCAAAAGTCTAGAGCATCTTTCGCACGTTCTTGAAGTAGATAAATCTCAAGATGCTCAAGTCTTAAGAAAAGTTGTAGCTTTAGCGATACATCTAGTTAAAGCTGAGCGCCAAGTCTACACTCACATCCTTGCATCAATGCGTCGATATTTCAATAACGATGAATCTTGCGTAGAGAAATGGACATTTGAGCAGTTTAAAAAATGTGAAGTTTCATTACCAGATGGCATGACCTTTACAGAGCTTTTTGAAACGAAGAAAAAGCGCCCTAGGGTGAAGCTACTCAACAGCGTTGTAGAAATCCTTGTTAACATAAACTCGACACGTGCAAAGGATAAAAATAGCAAATTCAGCCTTTCAGTTAGAGGCTTTTACGAAAAGCTAACCAAGGCTCACAAGGAAACACTTTACGATCTTGCAGTTCAGCATAGGAATATTACATCGCTTCTTTCTAATAAAAAAGAGTGGGAGCAAATGAGTCCATCAAATGGATCAGAAACTCTCTTTAAAAATCTCCTATCAGAGGATAAAAGCAATCGACTTGAAGCCTTTAAAGAACTTGAAAAACTAGCCCCCTCTATTAGTAGCATAAAAAGTGAGCTTAGCGCTCTGAGAGCTTTGCCAAATCCTCGAGCAATATTCTATGAGCTACAGGACAAAATTATTAAGAACAAGGGTCTCTAATGAATATTGATTTCAGTTTTTTTTCGGAAGTTCTTTCAAAGTTCAGCGACGGGCCTTTACCAGATGAAGTAGTAGAACTTAGTAAATTCTCTACAAAATCATATGGCGAACTTTTTCAATCACTTTCATCTGAAGAACAAGCAGATCTTCGCTCCCATTTTGAACTTGCAAAGAAGCGTGTACTCCAATTAGGTGCTTTAACGAGGGGGGAAGAGAGTCAATCTCTTTACAGCCTTGCAGTAAGCAATCTTTTAGTCATACGAGACTATTACAAGAAAAAATCTGTCCCTTTAAGGGGTTTTATTCAAAAAATCATCGTTGTAGCTCGCCATCTGCCAGAAGATGTTCAAAAAATGCTCTTTATTGGAGTTCCTCCTCAGTATTTAGAAAATGGTTCTGAAAATTTGGATTTACTTGTTTCTCAATGCCAAGAAAGTACCTTCGCTAAGAAAGTCGAACTATTTCTTATAAACGTGCCTGAAGAGGCGCTTTCTACCTATGTACAGAACTTAGTAAGTGTGCTTCTCAGATGTAATCCCCAAGAGTGGAGGTTAATAGCCTGCATTTTGAAAGGTGATAAGGTAGCGCTTATTTCATTTTTTGCAAAACTTATGAAGGGCATTACAGATATAGATCCAAAGCAAATGCCAGAACTTGCAGCGATTGTTGCTGAATATAAAGATAATCCAACTGCAGTAGAGGCCTCTTTGCCGCTTCTTTCGCTTTGCACTACGAATTCTGATGTTCCTGACATAGTACAGGTTGTGGCAGCCATACGAGATGAGGATAGGAAACCAATTGTACAATTAGTGATACATGCAGTTGGACAGCCTCAGAGTGCGAGTATTGTATATAGGGAGCTTGTGAGAAATTTTCTTCTTGCTTGTAGCATAACAGATGATTCATTTATCAATTATTGTCTTAGCGCGCCAACATCTGACATTTTGCCGATAATCAAAAAAATGCCTCCTGTAACCCCGCTAGAGCTTTTTTTAAGGCGTGAGGATGTAGTTTTGCGCCCTCTAGAGGTGCTGAGAGCATTTGTAGCCGTAACGGAACAAAAACGATCATTTTTCATTGCTTTTGCTGGTGAACCGGCAATAGGCACACCCGTTACAAGGGATTTTATTCGAGAGCTTTTTAGTGGAATATGCGGGGTCTCTCCCTTTATTGAACTTAAAAATGGCCTCTTCAGGCCAGAAAAAGGCTCTCTTTCACCTGAAGAGGAAGCGCTACTTTTTAATTTAGGAAAGCTCTTCATGTACTCTCAGAAAAGCATTTATTTTTTGGGCAAGCAGCTTGACATGAGCGTTTTTATAGCCCTTAAGCTTCTATCACGTAAACTGCTTGATATGAAAGTTTCTCATGATACCTTTGACCTTTTTTATCCTATCTATAAAGAGATGCGAGGATTGAAGGACGATCCTGCCCTTGATGGCGAAGCAAAGGAAGCGCTTTTAGAATCTATGAAAAATGCCATTACACCCTGCATGGTGATAAGACGTGGAATGAATATTCCTGCAAGAGTAACAGCAGAGGATCTTGAAATAAGCATTCAGGGCAATGTCACCGCCCAGCAAATTTTAAAGCAAATAGAATTTGGCGATGACATTACAGAAGAGTTTAGAGTCTATTTTAGGAGCTGGATTGTAGAGCTTAGCAAAGACCCCTCTAAAATGAAGCAGTTTTTTATGGCTCTTACAGAATCCCCAATTCTTGGCCCTAGGCCCATCAATGTAACGATACGGGGAAGGGTATTAGCGATATCTACAATAACCCAGACACTCTATCTGCCTGAATGTAAATCAACGGATCAGATCTTACTAGAGCTAGATGAAGCCTTAGAAACTGGCACCTATTTAACCCTTCTCTAGTTTTAGTGAATAGGGCCGGGCCTGGGGTATTGATTTAAGCACTTTTTCACGTAAATTTTATCGCGCAAGATTTGTCCTTGAGCGAAGCTCCCTGGAGTGACTCGATTTATCGAGTCTCTTCGTAGGCCGATTCATCGGCCGTACCACGATAACGCTATTTT
>JAYRNE010000121.1:0-8566 GCA_041912355.1 Chlamydiales bacterium | reverse complement strand
TCCCCGATAAAGCCACTTCTTATCTTTTAAAACCCGATATACTGCTCTTCAGCACTTTTACGGATCTTAATTTCTGTTCTTTCTTGGTTATTCATGCGAATACACTCTTGAAGGTTATGGCACCCTTCAAAAATATGCGCTCTTACTTCTGCTGCGAGTTGATCATCGTCTGTATGGAAGGTAAACGACTCAAGCTGTGTAAAGCGACCAAGCAAATTAAGCTCAGCATGAAGAATCTGCTTCTGGCATTCCCATACAACCCAATTATAAGTCTGTGGATCATCTATATTTAATGGCTGTTGGTTCTGATGATTGTAGGTTTGCACAAACACACTAATTTGCTGTTGAGTAGGTTGTTTCCTACCAAGCGGAATCGTAAGCATTTTAATGGAGGCTGCTTTTTTCGCCTTTAGCAAGTATTCTAATAATGCCCCCCTACTATCAGCAAAAAGGGTCACTTTTGTAATTGGTTGTGCCGCATGATGCTGATCGATAAGCGTAAGTAAAGAGGAATACAGTTCTCTATCATCTTCAATAAACGCTGGCTGAATAGTATGATCTTGCAATCGAGACATTCCCAACTCAATCTCTCTTAATGTTGGATGGCCAAGAACAACGACGCCATTTACTAATGAGCCAATTTGTGTTCCAGGAGCGCAAGTAACCGATAGACGCTGGAGGGTTCTATTTGTACTAACCCATGAAAGAGCACCCTCAACTTGTACACCATGCAACGAAAGATCACGTACGTTTGCTTGCAGTATCGAACAGTTTGCCAAGTTCAAAGGGGTGGTTATGTTGTGGAGATAGAGTGACGCAAGTGGAATATTAACGTCTTCAACTACCAATGGCCCATTACGGAAATTAAGATGCTGTAAACTCTTAAAATTCTTTGCAAGCCACTGGACTGCTGATCGACATTCCTGGCCATCAGAAAGCGGCATAATAAGAGTCTCTACATTCACGCACCTTCTAAAATCTGTCCATTCAGAATGCTCATGTAGGCCCCACTTCATATCAAGCCATCTAATTTGCGGATAAACAGCCTCTTCAAGGCATTTACGAACCTTCTGGTCAGCTAAAAGCTGCGCAATATCGGCAATATACTGTGTATTCAAACAGGATAGCTTTCGCAATACTTCTGCTTTATGATACGCCTGTACATTCGCAAGCCCATGAACAGAGCGAGCAAGCACCTGAATCATCATTGAGTCCAGCTTTGTCCTCTGTTCAAAAGTATATTCTAAGGCTGAAAGCTCCATATACCGATCTGCTACGAACTTAAAAATTTGCTCGACCTGACCATCCGTAAAGGCCTGCTTATTTTTAAAAAGCGCTTCCACAGTAGCCGCAAGCGTTAAGAACAACTTATGATGGAATCTTGGATTTATTTTAATTCGTGAGGGCTTATACATAGCAATCCATCTAAGGAAATCCCCCCCAGAAAGGACTTTGAGTTTTGCCTCTAGGGCATCATAAGGTAGTTCACCCTTTTTAGCTTGTACAAGGCGCAACCACTGTAGTGCATTAAGTGCATCTTGAAATTCCGGTGTGTCATCTAGTGGTTCAATCCAGTCCTCGGCAATTTTCTGAGGCATTTTCAGTAACTTATAGGCATGTTCAAAAAATTCAACAACTTGCTCTGGGGTTAGCTTATTAAATCCAGTTCGATCGTTTCTTTCAAAAGCCTCAACAAGCACCTTGAGCGTTATATGTGGCATTTGCTGATGTGGTACTCTTTGCATCATCTCATCTGTAATCTCAACTGCAGGTAAAGCTCTCGGCGCGGCAGTAAGGACCGACGACACCAAAGGAAGCCGTTTTATCGCATTCCACCAGTCTGTCCACGTTGCTGTATGGGTTTCACGTATTTTTGCGACATTGCAGTATTCCGTTTTTAACTTAGTAGAAATTACCGCTACTAACAAAAGACTCATATCCAGGTGAATTTTACCAGTGGGCCTTCTTTCATGATCAAACTGGCTCATACTAAAGCGTACATCGCGCGGAAAGCATTGAAGATGCCTAAAGAAGAGCTCTGAATACTCAAGCGCTAAGCCTACAGTATCATCTAGCGATCTTTGCGACACCTCGTTGCAGAAAAAGAGCGTTCCTAAGTAGCTAAATGCCCACTGATGGAGTGCTGAGAGTCTACCGGCATCACAATTATACTCGTGAATTCTTGCACGAATCCAGTCTTGTAAGGCAATATTTTTTCTTTCGGATGTTTCTGCACTCAAAAGTGATTCAAATAGATCAAGAGCGCTACTACATAATTCATTCCAATAAGTATATAAGGAGGAAACTTCGCCGCTGCAACTTTGAGGGGTATGTCCGAGCAATTTTGCTAATTTAGACAGATCCTTTAAAGTAAGGTTGCACAGCTGAAGAGTGCTATTATACTGGCGTAATTCGCGACGAATAGGTTGGAGGTCACGAACATAGGCGCTTAAATTTTTATCGTTTTGCAGCCTTTCTTTGGAAAGGATAGTACCAACTCGCCGGCCGGCGCCATCAATATTTTCCCGAAGCACGTTAAATGCGGCTTCATTTTGGCTAAATTGCGATAGCACTTCATCTGTAATTACAGTGCGAAGTTCTGCACACGCTTTTTCAAGCTGTTGAGGGACTTTTAACTCTTCAAGCGCAAGAAGTAGGTGTACTGCTTCATGAATCTTCTTTTGTCTAAATAGAGTGGCTAAAATGCCAATCTGCGCTTGAAAGTAGCGCGCTGTTGCGGCTTCGTAGCTAAGTGATTGCTCGAGCACTACATATTCATTAAAAGCATGAGTATAATCGTTTCTATCGTAGGCTTCTTTTGCAGTCTGAGAATGTTCAACTACAGCTCTAGTAAAACAGTCCTGAATTGCAGTAAAATAGGGGTATGCCTCACTTTCTTGAGGTATTTGGCGCATTACGGGTCCATGATGGCCATTCACGCGGAAGTCTTGCCCGAAGCTCATTAAAAACTGACTTGTGAGTAGCTGTATTCTCTCAGATAAACGAACTAAGTTACGATCCTGTTGATACTGTTCTTTTATTGTTTCAAACTGTCTATTAAGTTGACTTAGCGTTCGTTTTGAATGCGTTTGGCTATCTATATCTACACCTGGCAGGTCCATAGGTGAGCCTGCTAGTATTAAATGCATATTTTCTAATTGTGCCGTTAAATCATCTACAGCTTTATCTTGTACAGGTTGCATACTCTATCCCCTTTTATGATTACGTTAAAAATATAACAAAACTCATCTTAGGGATAAGATGTTTTACTGAAAACAAGAAAGAATTAATCTTGATGTAAATTTCTTGGCGAAGTGACTTTATCAGCAGTAAGCTTCATATCAGGAAAGCGCCTTGATATAGCTGTGAGGACTTGTTGAGATAAATGAGTACAGCCAGAAACATCAAGCTCTTTTAGATTGAGCTTAGAATTTATGATATAATAAAGCCACTCATCTGTTACTTGCATACAATGAGATAGTTCTATGCGCTCTAATGCAATACAACCATCTATAAGGGCCTTAAAGCCATCTAGCGTAAACTCTAGGCACCTGATGGCTGAAAATTCACGCAACCCTTTGCAATGAGTACCAATTGCACTAAGCGAAACACTTGCAAGAAAGCGGCACCAATTAAGGTTTAGTACTTCAAGATCCCTACAACGCTGCACAAGCTGGACAAGCCCATAATTTGTAAACTTGGGGCTATTATCCTGATCAAGAGCTGCATTAAGGTGTAATTCACGAAGCTTTGGACAATACTCGCCAATAGCTTCAAGCGTTTTATCAGTAAGATTAGGAAGTCGCCCAAGTGAAAGGCAATACAAGCGGCTTTGTCCATACTTATATTTACGCTGAATCACTTCTATTACACCCTTATCAGAAATGAACTTACCCT
Source organism: Chlamydiales bacterium (assembly GCA_041912355.1). GTDB lineage: Bacteria > Chlamydiota > Chlamydiia > Chlamydiales > FEN-1388 > SZAS-7. The sequence continues at coordinate 4,669 of JAYRNE010000121.1, read as the reverse complement.
GATGAACCGTTAGGTGGGCAAAATCTGAACATGTTTCAGCAGCAGCTATAAAATCCTCATCATTCATCAGTAAAGATTCATGTGGATCAAAACCAAGGGATATGCTTTTTTGATAAACGTTTAAGCCCTCTTCCTCTCCACGCTCTCTATCAAAAACAATGGTTGTATAAACAAGTTGGGTTTTCTCGAGCATTTCAGCTACTTCGTCCATTGCGACCACTGTTAGAGGGTCAGGATCATCAAAGGGCTCATCGTTCATAATATCAAGAGACCCTGTCTCCGAAAGCTCTTCTTCATCTTCTATTTCATCTGATGATAGGGTGTCAGAAAGGGAATCGCGGCGCAGCCGCTTAAAAGCATCTTCAGTTTGGAGGCTTGCTAAATCAGTGTTTGTAGGACGCTTACCGAAATCATTCGGCCTATCATCTTCGGATAAAACCCCAGTAGGGGCATCTTGAAGAATAGGATAGCGTATTCTTCTCACAGGAGGACTTTCAACCATAGGCTGGCTTATTACGCTTTGATCATAAAGGTGTGTAAGCTCTTCATCACGACCACGCTTAGGTCGAGGCACTTGCCCATCCTCATGATGCCCGGTACAAAACCACGAAGAACATGTATTACAAACAGGTTCCATTACTATTCCAAATTTAATAAAAATATATTTTATCAAAACAATTATTTTTCACCAAGCACTATTTTCCATTATTTCTCAAAACTGATAGTGTAATAAGGAGACATTAGCCGGGCACCACCTTGTTTAAAAAGCACCCATTCTACCTAAATCCCATCAACCTCTAGAGGAACTGTGAAAACATCCTATTTTTCCCTTATCTTCCTGCTGCTTCTCCTATCACTCGACGCCTCATACACCCATAAGATTAATTCATATTCAGAATTTGAAAAATATGCAAAACGGATGGATGGACTTACATTTACAAAGTGCGTGCTCGACCTAAAGAGCGACACCCTCTACTTCTTTGATGTGAACACATACCCTATGCACATAGACTTCCTTCTTAAAGAGCTAATAAAGAAGCCCTTTTCTTATGAAGTATATAACGAATATGCCAAGAACTACATGGAAGTAAAACCTGACTACCTCCTCTCTTACCTTGTGCACCATGTAGAAAGAAACATCTGGAGTCTCTCTCTTTGGGAAGGAGACCTAGCAACTTGCACCGACATAGAAAAAGGCTTTAAAGCTATGCAAAAAGCTTTTTACAATGGCCAACTAGTCCACTATAGACCAATGTCTACACATCAAGAAGAGGTGGCAAAGATCCTACGAAATATCCCCGTAATCACAAACGATGAGCTCTTTAAAAGTGCAACGTATCAACTACTACATAGAGGAGAAGGCGTTGGCATTTTACGTATCGCACACGATGCAACAAAGGTGGAATGGGATGAAGATGACATAGTTGTACTTCCTAAACTAATTCCAGACATCACCCCTGTACGTGGAATCATTACCGAGCAGTTTTCTACGCCACTCTCCCATTTAGCCCTCCGCGCCCGCGCTTGGGACATCCCTCATGCAGGGATAAAAGAGGCAACTAGGTTATTCGAAGCATTCGACGGGCACCACGTGTTCTTCCAAACATCATCTGAAGGATATTCCTTGCGGCTTGCAACCGATGAAGAAATTGCCCACTACAGCAGAAAAATCACTCAGGCCACTATAACCCTTAGCCCTGTAGATCTTACTGAAAGGTGCATAAAGCCCTTAAGCGAGCTTCAGAAGGGCGATATGTCCGCCTATGGAGCAAAGGCTACAAACCTTGGCATAAGCTCGCAAGCTTTATTAGCTATACCAAAAGGCGTAGCCATTCCCTTCTCGTACTATCAGGAACATATGGAAGCATCAGGCGCCCAAAAGCTTATTGATGAAGAAGGCCCCCTAGAAGAAATCCGCAATAAAATACTCGTCCACTCAGTAAGCAAAGAACTTTTACAAGCCCTTCCAGATATACAAGAGGGCTATTTTGTCCGGAGCTCTACAAACGCTGAAGACCTAGAGGGTTTTAGTGGCGCGGGCCTCTATGAGACCGTCCCAAACGTTAAAGACCCCTTAAGCCTTGAAATGGCCATTAAAGCTGTATGGGCAAGTGTGTGGAGCGACAAAGCCTATAAGGAGCGTGCTCGTTATGGCATAGACCACAAAACTGTCTATGGTGCGATATTGCTACAAGAGACTGTTCAGGCAGATTCTGCGGGTGTTCTTGTTACAAAAGACATCTTTGACTCCACTGAAACCATGGAAGTCTACACCATAAACGCCTCGCGAGGTCTTGGCATAAACGTTGTAGAAGGTGTCTACGTGCCAGAGCAGCTCATCTACAACTTCGACAACAAAGGCATTAAAGTGCTATCGCGCGCAAGTTTTGACGCAATAACTGTGTGTGATGCTAATGGCGGCATAGAGATAATTCCTAACCCTGAAGCCTCTACCCCAATACTTACAGATAAGCAAGTAACAACGCTTGGGAATGCTGCCTTCCGCCTTATCCGCCTCTTCCGCCCCAAAGACGCCCTCGACATCGAATGGCTCTTTAAGGGCGATGTACTTTACATCGTGCAAGTACGACCGTTTGTGTAAGGGAGTAAAGGATATTATTGTTAATCCGTTTGGCCAATAAAAGCTTTTAGCACTCGTGCCCGAGCCCGTGCCCGTGCCCGAGCCCGACAGGTGTATGGCACGTACGGCTTGTTGAGTATTGTGTTTATGCCCTTTTTGCTTTTTAAGAGAATTTTTGGTATTCTTTTACCCTATGAAAATACTAGGCATTGAAACAACATGCGATGAAACATCCTGTGCTATTGTAGAAAATGGGCGCAAGATACTGTCAAACGTCATAAGCTCGCAGATTGACCTCCATAAGGAATTTGGCGGCGTTGTGCCAGAACTTGCCTGTAGGCGCCATATCGACGTAATTGTTCCTGTACTACAAGAATCTCTCGTAAAGGCAAACTGCACTCTTGATGAAATAGACGCCATCGCCGTTGCAAAGGGCCCCGGCCTTGTTGGAGCGTTACTTATAGGCCTACATTTTGCAAAATCGCTAGCCCTCTCTCTTGACAAACCTCTCATTCCTGTAAACCACATTGAAGCACACCTTTATGCTGCCGTCATGTCACATGAGACACCAGCATTTCCCGCTTTAGGGGTAGTGCTTTCTGGTGGCCACACAAGCCTTGTGCACATGGATGGAGTTGGCACTTACCGCCTTATTGGCGAAACAATAGATGATGCCATTGGCGAATCTTTTGACAAAGTTGCCAAAATGGTTACCCTCCCCTATCCTGGTGGACCTCATATTGAAAAAGAGGCACTTCTTGGCGATGCTAAACGCTTTCCATTTAAGGCAGGAAGAGTAAAGCTAAACCCACTAGACTTTTCCTTTAGTGGCATAAAGACAAGTGTGCTCTATACAATACGAGACCTACCAAAACCCCTCTCAAAACAAGATGTACATGACATTTCGGCATCGTTTCAAGAGACAGTCTTTCACGACGTCCTGCAAAAGATGAAGCTTGCCTTGCAACAAGCACCTTACAAAGCCATCTACCTTGGCGGCGGCGTAACCCAAAATAGGCGCCTACGGGCACTTTTAGCCGAAAAGCTTGACCTTCCGCTCTTTTGGCCGAGTGTTGACCTCTGCCTAGATAACGCTGCCATGATTGCCGGCCTTGCCTATCATAAGGAGCCTTTAGGCAACCTCGACCTTGACCCCGAAACACGCATCCCCTTTCACCGCTAGAAAGGACGAAAGAACGAGGGACCAAAAGGACAAAGGACATAAAGGACAGCAATAACGGTTATAGTTGTCCTTTATGTCCTTTGTCCTTTTGGTCCTTTTGGTCGTTTTGGTCCTTTTGTCCTTTTGGTCCCTCGTCCTTCGTTCTTTTTGACCTTGAAAATAAAAGCTGACTTTGTCATTACAGGTAGCAATGACTAATGGAGAATAACATGGCAAATCGTGATATCATTCTTACAATTATTGTACTGCTGGGCATTGCGTGGCTGCTTTTTGAAAATTATCATAGAGAGCCCACACAACCACCAAAACCAAAAACTACTGAACATCCTGCTAAGTAGACAAGAGGTCTAATGCACGTTAAAAAACCGCATCCTCAAAAGGCTGTTTGGATAATTATTGGATGCCTTGTGGCAACTCTCGCGGTTCTTTGTGTTGTGCTTGCGTAATGCTTTTTAGTTGATCTATATGCAAGGCCATAATTGTGCCAGGATCAAATAGTTCTTTTAATACTAGATCGACCTTCTCTGGAAAGCTGTAAAGACAGCCCTCTTGAGAGTCTATAGCCATACTTAAAAGACCTCCCGGCAGTAGGTAAAATACAGAAACGCCAGAAAGTGAGCGCGTAAGCTCTGCAGTTGCCATATGATAGCCCTCTTTATAAAGACAGACTGTATGGTCTTTTGCGCGAAGAACACGGAGTGTGGCAGGGGTTTTACCAGCCTCGACGCCATCTATGTGGATCTCAGCTCCGGCTGGATTAGAGAGAATTGTGATCTGTTGATCAGGTCCATTTATAATACTAGCACAACTAGTGAGTAAAAAACACATAACAACAAAAATCAAATACATACAAACTCCTAATAATGTTTATTAAGAATAATGAAGTATTTAATTAATGCCAAGTA